>CAMNEH010000036.1 GCA_946536315.1 uncultured Clostridia bacterium | reverse complement strand
GCTACCTTGCAGCTTTGCCGCCCGGGAGGACCGCAGGTCCGACAGGCAAAGCTGTCGGGGGCGGCGGAGTCCGCCGCGTCCTGTGGACGATGAAGGCGGGCGGAGCCGCAATGAGGCACAGAGCGCGTAGCGCGACAATGCCGAATTGAGTAGGGGGGACGTGAGTCCCCCATGCGTGACGTCTCAGCGCAGCGACCAGCGGTAGGAGACCGCCGCGGCCCCGGTGTCCGCCTCGCGGGCGGGGACCTCCCCGACGTTGAACAGGACGTCAAAGCTGTCGGGGTCGGGCGCGAAGTGTCCGCCCTCGTGCATCACGCGCCAGGCGTCGGTGACGTCGATGCCCGCGATACGGCGGACCGTGGCTAAAAAGACCTCGTTGCCCAGCGTGACGCCCCGGCGGTCCTGGTCCAGCAGGTCGAGCACCACGTCGTCAATGCGCTTCTGCCCGCCGGTGGCGCGCCGGATGCGCGCGTCGACAGCGGCGAGAAAGAAGATCCCGCGCCCGTACGCCAGGCGCTGCGCGCGGCGGTCCTGCCAGCAGACTTTGGCTGCGTCCATATCGGACAGCCGGCGTGTGGGGTTGGTGTAGTAGGCGTCCGTGCGGCGCTGGACCTCGGCCAGGGCCTGCGCCTTCGTGATCAGCCCGGCGCGGAGGGGCAGCATGATGGAATAATACTCCGCCGTGCCCTCGGCGTACCAGGTGGTCGTCCCGTAGGGCCGGTCGTTCAGCTGCGGCCAGTTGTGGACCATCTCGTGCGCCAGCAGGTTCTGCTTTTCATCGACGGAAACGGGCTGGGTATCGTTCCAGCCGAACATGTAGGAGCGCCGCAGCGCGGTGCCGCCGCTGGTTTTGAAAGGGTCGTGCCGCAGAAAGACGCGGTAGACCGGCTCATCGTCGTGGAAAAAGGCCTGCATCACGCCGAACAGGCGGCGCGTGTACACGGCCAGCGTGTCCACGCGGAAGGCGGGCGTCCCGAGCCAGTAAAAGCCGAATTCGCCCTCGGTTTCGCTGTGTACGTCGCCGAACATGAAGTAGCTGTCGCGCAGCCTGTCCAGCGGCCCGTCGAACGCGACGTCGCCCTCGCCCCAGGTGCAGACGCCCTTACCGCCGGAGCAGCGGCGCATATCCCAGCTGAGGGAAATCGCGCCCTCAAAGCCGGGGCAGTCCAGCAGCAGCGCGAGGCCGGAGGCGTTGGCGCCACCGTCCTCCGCGCGGAAATCGAAATACGGGCCGCAGATGTCTGTGTCCTTCAGCACATGCGGCCGGAGGGTATACCGGACCGCGATCTCCCCCTCCGGTTCGCGCAGGGGGCGGATGTCGCTGTAGCGCACGGGGTATTCCTCCACCGCCTCCAGGGCGAAGGGCACGTCGCCGCGCGTGTCCGTCAGGGTGAGCGCCTGCGGATCGGCGCAGGGGATGGAGACGGTGTTTACCTGCGCGCGGAGGAGCGTCGCGCCGACGGTCCCCGTGAGGCCGGAGAAACGCATGGTCACGTCCAGCGCGTCGATCCGCCCGTCCTGTTTGACCGGCGCGAGAACGATGCGGCAGGCGGTCATCGCGCGGCCTCCTCGTACACCAGCCGGGCGGCGGCGATGTCCTCCACGGCCAGGCCGAGCGCATCGAACAGGGTGATGTCGGTCTCGCTCTGCCGTCCGGGCACCCGGCCCAGCAGCAGCCCGCCGACGGAGCCGATGATGTGGTCCTCGCCGATCAGGCCTTCCCTGAGCGGGATCAGGTATTCGCCGCTCTCCGCGCGGCAGGCGGCGGTCTGGTCCGCATACAGCCGGGCTGCGGCGACCAGGTCGGACGAGACCTCCCGCGTGACGGGGGAGAAGGTGCCCACCGCGTTCACATGCGCGCCGGGCTTCACCATGGCGCGGGTCAGGTACGCGTCCCTGGACGGGGTCAGGGTGCAGATGATGTCCGCGTCGCGCACGGCGCTTTCAGCGTTCTCGCACACCGTGACCGGCAGGCCGTAGCGGGCTTCCGCCTCCTGGCAGAACCGCGAGGCGGCGGCCGGGTTCATGTCGTAGACGCGCACGGCGGTGATTTCGCGCACCAGGCGGATGGCCGCGAGGTGGGAGCGCGCCTGCGCGCCGGCGCCGATCAGGGCCAGCGTATGCGCGTCCTGCCGCGCCAGCAGGTCAGTCGCCACGGCGGAGACGCAGCCGGTGCGGATCTCGGTGATCGCGCCGGCCTCGACGAGCCCGGCCACGGTGCAGTGCCGGCTTTCAAACAGCATCACGTACCCGATGTGCGAGGGGTATTCCGTGCCCATGTTCGGCGCGTAGGCCGCGATGACCTTCGCGCCGAAGTAATCCCCCACATACGCGGGCATAAAGCCGAAGGCGGCGGTGTTGGGCATTTTGCAGATGAGGCGCGGGGGCATGTCGCATTTCCCGTCCTCCAGGTCGGCCAGCGCCTGCCGCATCGCGGCCAGGCATTTTTCGGGGGTCAGCAGCGAGCGCACCTGTGGTTCTTCGATCAGCAGCATGATGTATTCTCCTTCCAGGCATGTTCAAGGTCGCGCAGCGCCTGCTCCACGCAGCGCGTGGGCGAGGCGACGCACATGCGGACGAAGCCAGGCGCGCCGTACGCGCTGCCGCCGTCCACATGGAAATACGCGCGGTGATACAAAAAATCGAGCATGGACGCTTCGTCGGCGAAATACGGCCGCAGGTCGATCCACAGCACGTACGCGCCTTCGCCGCCGTACACCGTGGCGCGGGGAAAGCAGCGCCCGAAGGCTGCGCGGACCAGCGCGATGTTGGTTTCGCAGACGCGGTTGGACGCGCGGACCCAGTCGAGCCCCTCCTGGCTGTAGCCGGCCAGCACGCACTCGTAGGCCAGCGGATCCATGCTCCCGTAGTGGTCGCGGGTCCGGCGGTCGGCAAACGCCTCGCGCAGCGCGGGATCGGGGATCAGCAGGTTGGCGTGGTTGAGCCCGGTCAGGCCGAACGCCTTGCCCATCGAGGTGGAGACCACGAGGTTCTCCCACGCCTCCGGCATGGCGAGCAGGCTGGGGCAGACCCGGCCGCCGTAGCAGTTGTCTGCGAATATTTCGTCGCAGAAGAGTGTCGCGCCGTGCCGGCGGGTGACGGCGGCCACGCGCGCCAGCGCGTCTGCGCTCCAGACCTGGCCGATGGGGTTATGCGGGTGGCAGAGCACCACGATCCTGACATTGCCCGCGGCGAGCAGCGCGTCCAGCCGCGCCTCGTCCATCGCGTAGCGGCCGGCGTCCGGGATCAGCGGGCACTGGACCACAGGCCGCTCCAGGCGCTCCGCGGCCTGCGCGAAACGGTTGTATACCGGCGGCATGACCAGGATGGCGTCCTCCAGCCGCGGGCATCTGAGCCGGATCAGGCTGGCGAGCGCGTGAATGGTGCCGAGCGTGGGCACGATCCACTCCGGCTGAACGGTCACGCCGCGGCTGTGCCGCTGCCACCAGCAGACGGCCTGCAGGTAGGCGTCGTCCGCCACGGTGAACCCGTACAGGCCGTTGTCCGCCAGGCGCCGCACGGCCTCGCCGATCACCGGCGCGGTGGGGTAATCCGGCTCGGCGCCGTCAAAGCTCACATTGCCGCGCGCGAGCACCGCGGGATCGGTGAACATGCGCTTGAGATTGGCGTGGCCGCGCCGCACCACCGTATCAAAATCAAAGACCATGGCGCACCTCGGGCAGCTGCTTTTGCACCTGGCCGCCGATCAGGACCAGCTTCACGTTGTCCGCGTCCGCGAGCAGGCGGATGTCCTCGAGCGGGTTGCCCCGGACCATCACGAGGTCGGCCAGCTTGCCGGGCGTCACCGTGCCCAGCTCGTGCGCGCGCCGCATGAGCATCGCGCCGTGGAGGGTGCCCGCGCGGATGGCCTCCATGGGGGTATAGCCGCAGCGGGTGAGGCTGTAAAACTCCTGTCCGATGGCTTTGTAGGGGGTATTGGGGCTGTTGGAATAGTCCGTCCCCAGCGCGACCGTGAGCCCGTATTCGCGCGCGAGGCGGAAGGAGCGCATCGCGGCCTCCTTGACGCCCTGCGCTTTGCGCAGCATGTGCGGCGGCAGGTTCTGCATGTCTGCCAGGCCGAGCGCCACGCTCAGCGTGGTGACCAGCGGGATGTTGTTTTCCCGCATGATCTGGCAGCACTCCTCATCCAGCATCACGCCGTGCTCCACGCAGCCGATACCGGCCTTCAGCGCGGCCTTCGTGCCCGCCGTGCCGGTGCAGTGCGCGGTCACGTAGGTGTTGTGCCGCTTCGCCTCGCTGATGATCACGCGCAGCTCCTCCGGGGAGAATTCCTGGTCGTTGTAATCGTCGATCGCGGAGGAAACGCCGCCGGTGGCGCAGATTTTGATGAATTCCGCGCCCTCCCGGAACTGCTGGCGGACGCCCCTGTAGCAGTCCTCCGGCCCGTCCATCATGTAGCCGGTCAGGTCCTCCCGGTTACACTGTGCGACGGGCTTGGTCACATCGAAATCGCCATGCCCGGACGAGATGCTGAGCACGCGCCCGCCGACCATGATGCGCGGGCCCTTGATGTTGCCCTTCGCGATGGCGTCGCGCAGCGGGCGGCCGAATGCGCTCATGTCGCGCACGCCGGTGACGCCGGCGTCCACCAGGTCGCACAGGTCCCGGACGGTGGTCAGCAGCAGGTCGTAGGGCGTATCGCCGCTGCGGTGCACGCTCTCGGCCCCGACCAGGTGGATGTGCGCGTCGATAAAGCCCGCCATGATGGTCGCGCCGTCGCAGGTGTAGCGGACGGCGCCGGCGGGGATTTCGGCCGATGCGCGCGGACCGGCGTACACGATGCGGTCGTTTTCGATCACGACCGCGCCGTCCCCGACCGGCTCGTCGTGGACGGAATCGATGATCCGGCCGGTGAGTACCTTGACGTCATTCATTGCTGTTCTCCTTGTGCTCCAGCATGTCCCGCACGTCCTGCAGGAACGCCGATTTGCCCTCCAACGTGGAATACACGCCGTGTCCGCCGGGGTACTCGCGCACGCGGACGCGTTCGCGCGGCAGCCCCGCGTGCGCAACCAGGTAGCGCGTCCAGCCGGCGTGGGTGCACAGGTCGTACAGCCCGGAGGCGAACAGCGCACGCATGCAGGCCGTGCGCTCCATCCCGTCCTTCAGGCATTCCAGGTGGGTGCGCCGGTGCTCGCCCACGTCCTCGGTGTCCATGCTGAACTGCAGGTTCACGTTGATGTTGCCGGTATAGTACAGCCGGTCGGTGCGGACGTTCAGCCGCGGCAGCAGCAGTCCGTTCATGACCTGCAGGGGCATGTTGTCGCCGCCCAGGAGGCGGTAGGTTTCCCCGGCGGGGGTTTTCAGCCGCGCGTCGTACAGGTCCAGCGTATAGCCCGGCAGGGACTGCCGGCGGAAATCGTCGGCGGACAGCAGGCGCAGTCCGGAGGCCATGAAGTATTCGGCCGGCATGCCGGTGAACGCCTGCAGCCGTTCCGCCGCGTGGCGTTTGACGTCGTCAGCCACCAGATCGCCGTCGTACAGCGCGGGCAGCAGCTCCCGGCGCGCAAAATCGCACGCGCCGCGGACGAAGTCGGCCTGGCCGCAGGGCTTTTCAGCCAGATGATACCAGTGCGTCGCCGCCATCGCGGGCATCATGGACAGCGCCAGGTCCTGCCCGCTCTCCGCCACGGCGAGGCCGATGAGAATGACGCCGCTGACCGGCAGACCCGGCACCATGCGGCTTTCTGAATACGGGCTGCGGCCGAGCTCGGCGATGACGCGGCAGGCGCGGACAGTGCCGTAGCTTTCCCCGCAGAGGTACACGGGGCTGTTCCAGCGCCGGTGCCGGCGCAGCCATTCGATGATCAGGAACGCCGTGCTGCGGGCGTCGCCGTCCACGGAATAATACTTGGCGGCCTTTTCCGGCTTCAGCAGCCGGGACAGGCCAACGCCGGCCGGATCCACGAAGACCAGGTCGCACAGGTCCAGCAGGCAGTCCGCGTTGTCCTCCAGCCCATAGTCCGGCCGGCCGTCCATGTCCCGCCGGATCCCCCACGGGCCGAAGCATTCCAGGTGCAGCGTCGATGTGGCGGAGCCGGGGCCGCCGTTCCACAGGAACATGACGGGACGGTTCGCCGGCGCGTCCGTCGCGATATAGGATATGGCGAACAGCGCCGCCTCCGGCGCGTCGTCCGGGGCGCGGAACACAAAATCCTCCGCGACGCTGCGGAAGGCGACGGGCTTTCCCCGCAGCGTCAGGGTGTGCGCCGCTTCAAACCGGCCGGGGACAAACGTCTCCGCGCTGAAGGGCTCGGGCAGCGTCATGTTCATGGGTCGCTCTCCTTTTGGGCTGTCTCCGCGCCGACGCGCGGGATGGTCATGGTGATCCGGCCGCAGCGCGGCCCCTGCACGGTCAGCGTCAGGTCGGCCGCGCGCGCGCCGCTCAGGGTGAACGCGACGGCCTGGCGGGCGTACCCCTCGATCATGGGGATGCGGACGGGGTTTTCACCGGTCACCGCGCCGCCACTCAGCGTGACGGTGAGCTCCGCGCCGATATCCAGCGCCGCGGCCTGCCGGGTGCCCGCGGTGGGCAGGTATCCGGTATTGGCGAGCGTCACCCAGACGGTTTCACCGTCGGGCGCGCCCGCTGCCGCGGTCCGGCTGACGCGCGCGACCTGCAGGCGCGGCAGCGCCTTGAGCCCGACCAGGGCGGCGTCGCAGGCCTTCTCGCACACGCCCGCGAGCAGGTGCGGCGGGGGGTTCTGCCGGCAGAACCTGTCCGCCCAGCCGCCGATCTCGACGGTGACGCCGTCCTGATCCCGCCACTGCGGATGATCGAACGGCGTCCAGGGCTTGAAGCCGCGGCCGGCGTTGTTCCGCGCGTCCCAGTCCATGGCGGTGGTCGCCTCGCGCAGGGTTTGCGCCTCGGATTCCGAAAAGAACATGCTCCAGCTTTCGGGGCGGTCGGGGTCGGCCTGTCGGTGGAAGTCCCACAGCTCGGTCACGTAGGCCATGACGCCTTTTTCGAAGTACTCCCAGGTGGTGAAGCTGCCGGGCGCGATGTCCTTGGCGCCCTCGGGAAATATGCCCTCGCAGCGGTAGCCGGTCTGCCGGCGCATGGCCTGGCCCAGCGCGCGCATGGCGTCCGCGTCCGGGGCGGTCAGGTGCGGGCAGAAGGCAGCGGGGGAAATGTGCAGCCCGCCGTAGGTGTGGAAGTTCATATGGAACACGATGTTCGGGTGCGCACAGACAAAATCGTGCGCCGCGCGGACTTCCGCGTCGTGCAGCGGCGCGGGGCCGCTGGTGGGCCGGGCGGGATCGGGGTATTCTTTGTTCCACTCGAACGGGAACTGCCGGTTGGGGTCCAGGTCCTCGCGCGGGCGCGCGTCGCGCAGCGCGGCGAAGTCCGCCGGGGTACCCTCAAAGAGGCCCTCGGAGACCAGGGTATAAAACGGGCCTTCGGTATCGTCCGGCGCGCGTTCGATCATCACGCGCGGGTCCTGGGCCGACGCCTTCCACCTCCCGGCGGGGTCGGTGATACGCATCTGCCGGATCTCTCCGTCGCCGTCCAGGTCACAGGGCTGGATGCCGGCCTCCCCGGGGTAGTACGGCTCGGTGGAACCGCGCAGCGAACGCGGCGTGGTCAGGACGACCTCCGCCGCGTCCGCGTTGATGCGGGGAATGGCGTACACCGTGCTGTGGTCCAGAAGCGCCGTGATGACCGGGTCCCGGCCGTAGGCATTCAGCCACCGGTCCAGCGTGTACAGCACCGCCATCGACGAGGCGACCTCGCCGGAATGCAGGTTGCCGTCCATATAGAAGGCGGGCTTGCTGTCCGCCGGGCCGGTGGCGGGATTGCAGACCGTCAGGCACCAGATCTCGCGGCCTTCGCGGGTCTGGCCGATACTGGTCAGGGCGCACAGCGCCGGCCACCGCCGCGCAAAGCCGCGCAGCGTGTCCGTGAGCTCGTCGTATCGGAAATAATGATCGGGGGTCAAGGCGTTTCTCCTTTGCCGTAGCGGTTCAGCCAGGCCAGCGTCTCGCGCTGGATGGCCAGGTAATCGGGCAGGCGGTCCGTGCTGTAGCGGTGACAGGCGTCGGGCAGCAGCATCAGCCGCACGGGCAGGTCCGGGTGGCAGTCCTTGAGCGCGGTATAGTACTGATGCGCGTTTTCGACCGGCACCTGCTGGTCCTTCTCGCCATGAATGATCAGGGTGGGGATGTTCACGTCCTGTGCGAGATAGACCGGCGACGATTTCACGGTGTCCACCAGAAAATCCTGAAAATCCCGGTAATCGTCAAAGATCGGCTGCCCGGCCTGTGAGGAATTGAAATGGATGAACAGCCAGTTGGTGACCGCTTTGATCACGACCGCGCTGCGGAAGCGCGCGGTCGTGCCTTCCAGCCACGCGGCCATATACCCGCCGTAGCTGCCGCCCAGCACGCTGACCTGCCGGGGATCCAGGCACGGGTGAGAACGCAGGGCTTCGTCCAGCAGACACAGGATATCGTTGGCGGCCCCGCCGTCGAAGGCGTGCGCGGGACTCGCGTACGCGTCCCCGCGCCCGGTAGAGCCGCGGGGATTGGGCAGCAGCACGGCGAAGCCCTCGCCGACCGCAGACTGAAGCTCTAAGTTGAAGCCCGGGGCCCAGCAGCCCGCCGGACCGCCGTGCACCCATACCAGCAGCGGCGTTCGGGGACTGGGGGACGGCGGCAGCAGCAGCCAGCCGCGCAGTTCCGCGCGCCCGTCCTGAGAGGGGGCGGCGATGGACAGATACGTCACTGCGTCGTAATCCGCGAGCCAGGGGTTTGGATCGGGACCGCAGAAATCCGGCGCGTCCCCGGCGAGCCAGGCAGGGCGGGGCGGGAAGCGCGCGTCCCCAACCATTACGAACGCGCCGCGCACCGTTTCGCCGCCCACCTCCGTTACGAGGGCGGACACGGCCCGCTGCCGCCAGACGAGGCGTCCCGGCTGCGCGGAGATCTCCCACAGGCCGGGCGTGTGGTTCAGGAAACAGGCGGCACAGAAGGTATCCGGCGCGGCCGCGCGCGCGAGCAGCGTCGGCCGCTCCGGCGAGAGGTCCATGTAGGCGCCGTCGGCGAGTCCGGCCGGCGCGCCGACCATTTCGTCCGGCGCGTGCTCCTGCCCGTCCAGCCACAGGCGGCGCAGGACGACCTCGGCGTTCTCCGCGCGCACGGCGGCGAGGGCGTATGCGCCGTCCGCGGAGATGACGGGCCGGAGATCTCCCGCAGCGGGCAGCGGCGACGGGATCGCGCGCTCATCCCCGTCCGCCAGGCGCAGCAGCCGGAACCCGTCCCGGAAAAAGAGCACGGCGCTTTCGTCCGGCAGGGCGGCCAGGCAGCGGAACGGGGCTTCCGATTCCGCGGCCAGGCGCAGCGTTCCGTCATACCGGTACAGACGCCAGGTATACCGCCTGGCGAAGCCGTGGTCGGCGTCGCTGCGGAAGCGCAGCGCCTCGGCGACGCGGGGCATCTCCCAGGCGCACCCCGCGGGCGGCGTTTCCCTGCGCTCCCTGCGGCAGACGCACAGGCAGCCATCACCGAGCGGCAGCAGGTCCGTCGCCTCGAACCCCTCCGGCAGGGAGAAGGCCACGCGCGTCCGGCATAAGGGCAGGGAATGGACGGCGACGCGCCCGTCCGACAGGAACCAGAGCTGCGTTCCGTCTCCCGAAAACGCGGGACAGCGTTCCTCGGTCCCCCCGAGGGACACGGGGAAAGCGCCGCCGTCGCTCAGCAGCGTGACCCGGCGCTGCCACGCGCCGTGCTGCCAGAAGTATTGCACCCACGCGGCGGCGCCGCCGGCGGACACAGCGGGCGACGAGCACCGCGTCAGGCGCGCGTAATCCTCGGGCACCAGCCTGTTCATTGCGTATCCTCCCCGTTCGTCAGGTAGGTTTCCATCCACCGCCGGATTTCCTGCATGTGCCGGATGCGGTGATGCATCAGGCCGGTTCGTGTCAGACCGTGGTTTTCGCCGGGAAATACCACCAGCCGGCACGGCACCTGCGGCCGCAGCGCGCGGATCATGTTGAACACCTGGTCGGCCTGCTCCTCACCACAGCGCACGTCGCGTTCGCCGTGCAGGATCAGCGTCGGCGTGTTCAGCCGGTGAATGTCCCTGAGCACGCTGCCCTTTGCGCGGTTCAGCATGTATTCGCGGAAATCCGTCTGTCCGCTGCCGGACATAAAGCCCATGTCCCCGGTCCCATAGGAGGTGGCGGGGTCCACCCAGGTGCGCTGGGCGGCGGCCGCCCTGAAGCGGTCGGTCACCAGGGTCAGCTTGTTGGTCATGTACCCGCCGTAGCTGCCGCCGGTCACGCCCAGCCGCTCCGGATCGATGCGGGGGAAGCGCGCGGCGCAGGCGTCCGCGAACGCGAGCAGGTCGTCGACAGCCTCCTGACCGTAGGCGCCGCGGGCATACGCCGGGCCGTAGCCCGCGCTGCCCCGGGGGTTGCACCACAATACGGCGAATCCCGCCGCGCGCAGGGTCTGTGCCTCAAAAAAGAAGATGTCCTCGCCGTAAAAGCAGTCCGGCCCGCCGTGCACGTACAGCACCGCGGGACAGCGGTCCGCGCCAGGCGGCAGCAGCGCCCAGCCGGCCATCCCGCGTCCGCCGGCCGGAAACGGCACACGCTCCGGCGCCGCCGCGTCATACGCGCCGATCCAGTCGTTCTCGTGCGTCAGCTGGGTCTCGCGGCCGCTCCCCAGGTCCATCACATACAGCTCGCCGGGGTGGCGGGCGCCGCTTTTCAGGTACAGGCAGCGTCCGTTATTCGGCACGCAGAAGGCCTGAACGCAGCCGCCCGTCGGCAGCGGATGTCCCGCGGGATCCGCGATACAGACCCGCCCGTCCCTGGCGGTCAGGGTCCAGAGGCCGCCGTTTGCGTCCTGCTGTACCGGAAAGCCCATGCTGCCGTTGCGGTCGTCGCCGATCAGCGCGGGGTCCACACCCTCGCTGCTGTCGTCCGGCGTCAGCGACATTTCCGTCCCCTGCGTTCTGTCGGGCGTCATGAGCTCCGTGCGGCCGCGCGCGTCGCACCAGCCGGCGTATACGGGCCGGCCGTCCCGCGTCATCACGGGCATTACGGCGCGGACTGGGCAGGCGGTGGGGAGCGTCCCCACGGTCCCGTCCCGGAAATCATAGCGGAAAATGGTCTGGTCCAGCGTCTTTTCCCGGTCGCCGGGCTGGCCGTACCAGTACAGCGTGTTCCCGTCCGCGGAAAACGCGGGCAGCGCGCACGGGTATCCCGCGCGCGCAACAGTCTCGGTCCGGCCGGTCACGGGGTCCGCCACCAGCAGCTCGGCACCCGTAGCGTCCAGAAAGCCGAAGGCCTCGTCCAGCTTGTACATCAGGGCCTCGGTGACGCGAGGCGCGTGGTCCATCTCCCGCCGCCAGGCGGCGTATTCCTCGCCGGTGGTGACGCGCATCTCGCGCCCGCTGCGGTCATAATACACGGTCCGGCAGACGGCAAGGCGGCGTCCGTCCGGCCGCCAGGCGTAGCCCGTGACGCCGCAGCACGGCAGCGCCCACTCCTCCCCGGTCCGCAGGTCCCTGACGAACAGCCGGTTGACGCCGTCGTCGTCCGAGCAGAACGCCAGGAAAGCCCCGTCGGGGCTGAAGCGCGGGCAGGTCTGCCGCCGGGTCTGCCGCGACGCGGGCGTCCTCGCGCCGGTGGCGATATCGATGACGATCACCGCGGGGATATTCTGCCCGGTCGCGTAATCGCTGACCGCGCGCACGTACGCGGCGGAAGCGCCGTCAGGCGAGAGATCGGGGTCGGACAGCCAGACGACCTTGCGCAGGTCCTCCTCACACAGCTTCATGCGTTCACCTCACTGCGCCAGATGGCAGGCGATCCTGTGCCCCGGCGCGATTTCGCGCAGCGCCGGCGCGGTCTGCCGGCAGCGCGCGCAGGCCTGCGGGCAGCGGCCCGCGAAGGCGCAGCCCTGGGGCAGGTTCACGGGGCTCGGCACGTCGCCGGACAGCACGATGCGCTCGCGCTTTTTTTCCACCGTCGGGTCCGCGATGGGAATGGCGGACAGCAGCGCCCGGGTGTAAGGATGCCGGCTGGACAGGTAGATGTCCTCGCTGTCGGCGATCTCCACGATGTTGCCCAGGTACATGACCGCGATCCGGTCCGAAATCTGCCGCACCATGGACAGGTCGTGCGTGATGAACAGGTAGGCCAGGCCCATTTCGCGCTGCAGGCGCTTCAGCAGGTTCACCACCTGCGCCTGGATGGACACGTCCAGCGCGGAAATCGGCTCGTCGCACACGATCAGCCGGGGGCGCATGGACAGCGCCCGGGCGATGCCCACGCGCTGGCGCTGGCCGCCCGAAAACTCGTGCGGGAACCGGTTGGCATGGCTCGCGTTCAGGCCCACGTCGTTCAGCAGGCGCAGGATTTCCCTGCCGCGCTCCTCCCGGCTGGCGTGCATGCGGTGAATGTCCATGCCCTCCGCGACAGTGTCGCCGATCACGCTGAGCGGGTCCAGGCAGGCGTACGGGTCCTGGAAGATCATCTGCACCTGGCGGGTGTAGGCCTTGCGCTCCGCGCGGCTGAACTGCCAGATGTCCCGCCCGTCAAACAGCACCTGGCCGCCCGCGGGGGGGATGAGCCGCAGTACGGTTTTGCCCAGGGTGGATTTGCCGCAGCCCGATTCGCCGACCAGGCCGACGGTTTCGCCCTGGTGAATGGTGAGGCTGACGCCGTTGACGGCCTTCAGCAGGCCGCCGGGCACCCTGAAAAAGGTTTTGACGTCCTTCAGCTCCAGCAGCGGAGCGCCGTGCTCATTTGACATTCGGTCTGCCCTCCCTGGTGGTTTCGCCGTATTGCCGGACGTATTCCGGATGGCACAGCCAGCACGCGGCGGCGTGCCCCTCCTCACGCAGCGGGATCGTGTCCGGCGCGCGCCGGACGCAGAGGTTCATGGCATAGCGGCAGCGCGCGGCGAAGGGACAGCCTTCGGGCGGCGCGATCAGGTCCGGCGGCATCCCGGGAATGGAGTGCAGCTCCTCCTTCGTGCGCTCGTCCAGCCGCGGCACGCTGTCCAGCAGGCCCCAGGTATAGGGGTGGCGCGGTCGGTGGAACATCGCGTCGGCATCGCCCTGCTCCACGATCTTGCCCGCGTACATGACGTACAGCCGGTCGACCATGTTCGCGACCACCCCCATGTCGTGGGTGATGAGCACGATGGCGGTCTCCGTTTTTTCCTTCAGGCTGTTCATCAGGTCGATGATCTGGGCCTGGATGGTCACATCCAGCGCGGTGGTCGGCTCGTCCGCGAACAGGACCGCGGGCTCGCAGATCAGCGCCATGGCGATCATGATGCGCTGGCGCATGCCGCCCGACAGCTGATGGGGGTAGCGCTTCATGTTCTGCTCGGGATTGGGCAAGGAAATGAGCCGCAGAATGGACAGCGCCTTTTCCTCCGCCTCACGGCGGCTGACCGCGTGGTGGCGGAGGTAGGTCTCCGTGATCTGGCGGCCGACCTGCATGGTGGGGTTGAGGAAGGTGAACGGGTCCTGGAAGATCATGGACATCCGGTTGCCGAGGAGCTTGCGGATCTCCTTCTCCGGCAGCTGCAGCACGTCCTGGCCGTCGAACAGCGCCTGTCCGCCCCGGACCGAGCCGCTGCTGCGCGGGTTCAGCCCCATGACGGTGCGGATGGTGACGGACTTGCCGCAGCCGGACTCCCCGACGATGCCCACGGTTTCCTTCCGGTTCACGTGGAAGGATACGTCCCTGACCGCCTGCACACTGCCCTGGTAGGTGTCAAAGGTGACCACCAGGTGTTTCACATCCAATATGATATCCGACATACATGACCTCGCAACCAGTGTGTTTCTTAGGGAACCGCTGATTTATTCGGCGGCATGTCTGGCACATGCCTTTTCCGGTCTGATTTTGCCTCGTTCCGCTCGACGTAGCCCGGCATCTCGTGCGCGGTGCGCGAGACGCTTGCGTCCGCGGTGCGCGCGCGATTCAATTACGCCTCGCTTCATACGGCTTCATCAGCCCGAAAAATCCATCCGCCATCCAACCACCTCATTAAATCAGCGTTTCCTAGCCTCTCAGCTTGGGGTCCAGCGCGTCGCGCAGGCCGTCGCCGACCAGGTTGAAGCAGAGCATGGTGATACCGACCATGACGCAGGGAATGATGAACTGGTACGGGTAGTACCGGAAGTTTTCCCCGGCCGCCTTGATCAGCTGTCCCCAGGACGGCGTGGGCGGCGTGACGCCCAGCCCGATATAGCTCAGGAACGCCTCGTAGAAAATGACGCTGGGAATACTCATGGTGATGCCCACCACGCGGATGCCCAGCGTGTTGGGGATCAGGCGCTTGACGATGATCCACCAGGCCGGCGCGCCGAGCGTTTCCGACGCGGTGACGAAGTCCCGCGCCTTGATCTGCAGCACCAGGCCGCGGGTCGCGCGGGCGGCGCCCATCCAGCCGGTCAGGCTGATCGCGATGATCAGCGTCATGACGCTGCCCGAGCCGAACACCAGCATCAGCAGGATCATGTAGATCAGGCTGGGGATGCCCATCAGCACGTCGATCAGGCGCATGATCAGCGTGTCGAGCCAGCCGCCGAAGTACCCGGACACACCGCCGATCAGCATGCCGATGACCTCGGGGATGAGCGTGGCCAGCACCGCGATGAGCAGGGAAATGCGGCCGCCCTCCCACACGCGGGTCCAGATGTCGCGGCCCATGTTATCCGTGCCGAACCAGTGCACCGCGTTGGGCGGCTGGTTGATGGCGCTGTAATCGTTCGTGCGGTAATCGAATTCGTTGAGCATGGGCCCGAAGATCACCATCAGGATCAGCAGGGTGATCACCAGCAGGCTGATGAGCGCGGTGCGGTTTTTGCGGAAGGTGCGCCACACGTCCTTCCAGTAGGTCGTCTGCTGGCGGACGATGGCGGCGTCGACCGCGGAGGGCGGGGGCAGCCGTTCAAAATCGTCCGGCCGGAAGGATACGGCGCTGCGATCGTTTTCCATTACTTCACCTTCTTTCTGCCGCTCTCCCGGATCCGGGGGTCGAGCAGGCCGTAAACGACGTCCACCAGCAGGTTCATGGTGACCAGGAACGCGCCGTAGAAAATGGTCAGGCCCATAATGAGGGGATAATCGAGATTGGTGATCGAATCGACAAAGTACCGCCCCAGACCGGGGATCAGGAACATGCTTTCCACGACGAAGGAGCCCATCATGATCCCCGCGATGCCGGGGCCCAGGCCGGTCACGATCGGGACCAGCGAATTCTTGACCTCGTGGCGCAGCACGACCTGCGCGCGGTTGAGCCCCTTGGCCCGGGCAGTGGTGATGTAGTCCTGCGTCATCACGCCCAGCATGCTGGCGCGCATCGCGCGGGTTTCCCCGGCCACGGTGCCCAGGCCGAGCACGATCGCGGGCATGATCATTTTATCCGGCGTGCCCCAGCCGACCACGGGCAGCCATTTCAGCCGCACGCCGAAAAAGTACCGCATCAGCGGGCCCAGGACCATGCTGGGCAGGGCAATGCCCAGCACCGCCACCAGCATCAGCAGGTAATCCGGCCACCGGTTGCGGAACTGGGCGCACAGAATGCCGAACAGCAGCCCGGTCAGCACGCTGAAAAACAGGCTGGTCAGCCCCAGCCGGGCGGATACCGGAAACCCTTCCCGGATGATGTCCACCACGCTGCGGCCCGCCTTCTTGAGGCTCCAGCCCAGGTCGCCGCGCAGCAGGTTGCCCAGGTACCGGACGTACTGCGCCGCCACGGGCTGGTCCAGGCCGTAGTATTCCCGCTGCTTTTCCTGCACCGCCGCCTTGGTTTTCAGGCTGGCGAAGGGGTCGCCGGGGATGAGCTTCATCAGGAAGAAGGTCGCGGTGGCCAGCACGAACACCGTCGCGATGGCGATCAGCACTTTGTTCAGCAGATATTTGCCCATGAAGTCAGCCTCTCTTATCCGCGGAAAAACGGGAGCCGCCTCCCGGCCGTTTTGCTGGCGGCCACGAAACGGCTCCCGCTTCCACACATGACCGGTATTGGCCGGTCAGGGAGATTATCTTACTTGGTCAGTCCGGATACGTTCAGCCGGCCACCGTCCATCAGGTAATAGCCGGTGGCGCCTTCCGCGGTGACGATGTAGTGGGCGTCCCAGCCCAGAATGATGCACATCGCGTTTTCGCAGAAGTACTGCTCGAGCTTGGCGTAGTTGGCCAGGCGCTCGTCCAGCGTGGGGGAGGAGACGGCCGCCTCGTACAGGGCGTCGAATTCCGCGTCGGCGTAGCCGCGCAGCGGGGTGCCGGAGTTGGAGCGGAAGCCGTCCAGATAGGATTCGCACGCGTCGGGCACGGACGCTTCGTTGCCGCCCCACCACAGGTCATAGTTGCCGCTCATGGCGTTGGAGATCATCACCTGGATGGTGCAGGGGGCGATTTCGGTTTCCAGCCCGAGGTTCACGCGCAGCTGGTCCTGGATCGCGGCCAGCGCGTCGATCGCGCCCTGGGATTCGTAGCACATCAGCTGCAGCACGGGAATGTCTTCCCTGGTCGCGCCGAGTTCTTCGAGGGCGGCGTCCAGGTACTGCTGGGCCAGCGCCGGGTTGGCGGTGGTGTCCCAGGCCCTGTAATCGGGGTTGGCGGTGTAGGCGGGCTCACCGGGGGCGCTCAGGCGCCAGTTCGGGGTGTAGCCGGTCATGACGGAAGCGGCGAGCGCTTCACGGTCGAGCGCGACGTTGATGGCCCTGCGGAAATTCGCGTTGGACAGGAAACGGCCCGTTTCCTCCGTGCGGCCGGCGCCGCGCAGGTTCAGGCCCTGATAGGTGGAGGAGAAGGACTCTTCGCTCTTGACGAAGCCGGCGTCCACCAGCGTCTGCAGCTGCAGCGGATTCTGCACGGACGCGATGTCCAGCCCGCCCGCCAGCATCATGTCCACGATGACGTCGGCGGTCGCGTTCAGGGTGATTTCAATGCTGTCGGCCTTGGCGGCTTCGGGATGCTGGTACGCGGGGTTCCTGACCAGGGTCACGGACGCGTCATCCAGCCACTCATCGACCATGTAGGGGCCGTTGGCCAGCGGCAGGTAGGAGGACGAGCCGTAGATCTCGCCGCCCGCCTCGACATAGGCCTGCTCCAGGGGCGCGTAGGTGCTGGCGCTGGTGAAGTTGCTCTCATAGGTGGGGTTGGTGAAGGTGTATTCGATGGTGTATTCGTCGAGCTTCTTCACGCCCACTTCTTCAAAGCCGACTTCGCCGTTGTAATAGGCCTCGGAATTGAGGATGCCGAAGGAGGCGTTGTCCTTGGGCGCGGCGGGGTCCAGCAGGCGCTGCGCCGCGTAGAACAGGTCCTCGGCGGTGATGGGCGTCTGGCCGTCCTGATAGGTCAGACCTTCCTTGATTTTGAAGGTCCATACGCGGCCGTCCTCGCTCTTTTCGTAGCTTTCGGCCACACCGGGCACGTACTCGCCGTCGGCGTTCTGCATGAGCAGCGTTTCGGCGATGTGCGCCAGGATAAAGTTGGCGGTATCCAGGTTGGTCATGGCATAGTCCAGGGTATTCGGGTCATAGCCGAAGGCGATGCGGACCGCGCCGCCTTCCGCGGCAGCGGGCAGCAGGGCCAGACACAGCGTCAGGCACAGCGCCAGGGAAATGAGCTTTTTCACGTTCTTCTCCTCCTTGTTGATGGCGGGCAGGACAAATAAACACCCCGTCCGGCGAATTGTGAAAAACATTATACCACATCCGTTCTGGATAAACAATGCGGGGATTGTACTATTTTCGTTTCTGCTTCAAATCGTCATCCTCGCGGAGCGTGTGGTTGACGGGAAAGTCCGCCGACGGTATAATGACGTCATCAGGCAAGGAGGACGGGATCATGCGCGAACAGCTCTGTGATATTCTGACAAAGGCTGGCGGCAGCCTGCTGACGGCTCACGACTTCACCGTTACGGAAAAGGAAGGCCACGCCAACTACGTGACCGATGTGGACAAACACCTGCAGGATCAGCTCAAGGACCGGCTGAGCGGCCTGTGTCCGGGCGCGAGGTTCATTGGCGAGGAGCAGGCGAACAGCCGGCTGACAGACGCCCCGACCTGGGTGGTGGACCCCATCGACGGCACGACCAATTTCATTCACGGCTATCGCTGCAGCGTGATTTCGGCGGCGCTGCTGGTGGACCGCGTGCCGCAGGTGGCTGCCGTCTGCCATCCCTTTCTGCGCGAGGTGTACAGCGCGGAGCGCGGCAAGGGCGCCTACCTGAACGGCGAACGGATGCGGGTCAGTGGCCATGACCTGGACCACGCGCTGGTCGGCTTCGGCACGTCGCCCTATCAGGCGGCGCTGGCGAAGCCGACCATGGAGATCGCGCTGCAGTTCCTCCGCCGCGCCGCGGACATCCGCCGCTGCGGCTCCGCCGAGGCGGACCTGGCCTTTGTGGCCGCCGGGCGGCAGGACGTATACTTCGAGCTGATCCTCAGGCCGTGGGATTATGCCGCCGGGGCGCTGCTGGTCACCGAGACGGGCGGCGTGTTCGGGATGCCGCTCCTGCCTGCGCCGGACTACGATACGCCGACCGCGGTCTTCGCAGCCAACGCCGCCTGCGCTGCGCCCGCCCTGGCGCTGCTCAGCTCGCTGCTCAGGGAGCAGGGTGTCGACCAGGCGTATCTGGAGCGCTGTTGCTCCTGATGGCGGGGATAGAGGCGTTGGGCTGATCCTCGGTTCAACGAAAAAGCCGCCGCGGCGGGGGAGGCCCCCTGTGCCGCGGCGGCGCATTTTTTGGGCGCGTCAGCGTTTGTCGTGATCGATCAGCTTGAGGAAAATGGTGGACAGCAGCGCGAAGGCGATGGCAAAAACGCCGAGCATGAGCCAGTTGTTCACGATGTTCCTGCTGGACTTCTCGTACATTGCCTTATAGCTGGCCGCGGCCGTTTTTTCCTGGACGAGGGCCTTGATGTTGTCCTCGCCGAACAGCTCGAAGATGTCCCCGATCGTCGTTTTGAAGGTGAAGGCGCGGTCCCTGCGCTGCTGCAGGGCCTGGTTGTTTTTAAGGAAGTCCGCGACCTGGCCGAGGGTGACCGGCGGGTTGATCGATTCTTCGCCCGCGTGTTCGACGATGAAATCGGCCGCGTCCTGCGCGTGGAGAAAGTCCAGTACCTGTCCCAGCGTGAGCTGCGTGTTCAGCGGCTCGTCCAGGACGGCCTGGGCGGATTCGTCCGCCATCAGCGTGTCGAGCATGCCGCCGACGGTCTGCGCGGGGGCCGTTTCGGTCGCCGGGAATATCTCGGTGCGGCTCAGGGCGTCGATGCCCCTGAGCTTTGTCAGGATGTCGCGCAGGCTCATGGCATGCGTGATCTCGATGTCCCTGAGATGCAGGCTTTCTTCGGCGCTGCTCAGGATCTCCGCCGCTTCGCCCACCGTGTAGGACCGGAACAATTCCATATCCTTCCGCTTTTCGACGGCGGGACTGTCCAGCAGGTCCAGGATCTGGCCCAGCGTCACGGTGCCGCCGATTTCGTTGTTCCGCATGGATTCAAGGGTGTTCCAGGCGGTGACCATGGGCCTTTCGTTGTAGCCGGACTGCGAGGCGATGGCCTTGATGCCGTAGTTGGAAATGGTGTAGTTGGACAGCGCCTGGCTCCAGGCGGGCAGCGGAATGATGCCTCCGGAGAAGACCAGTTGGAAAATCAGCACGAAGGGCATCACGGTCATCGCGCCGGTGGTCGTGTGCGAAATGCTGGAAATGAACAGGCTCAGCATGTCCGACGCGTAGGAGATCAGCAGCATGGAAATGCCGATGTCCAGGAGCATGAACGGGGTCATGAAGCCTTCCCTGGGGATCGGCACGTCCATGATCCGCAGCACGTACATGGTCAGCACCGTCTGGCCCAGGCACAGCAGGAACTGGTAGATCATATGCGCCGCCACATAGGAGGTGATATGCATGCCCGAGCGGTGCTCGCGCTTGATGATGGGACGTTCGCGGCAGACGGCCTGAATGGAGTTGAAGCAGCCGTTCCAGATCGCGACGCAGGTGAGGGCGAAGGCGCCGATCAGGCTGCCCTCCATGTTCACGAAAAACCGGCGCCGGATGACCATGCCGACCAGCGCGGCGATGATCGCCGCCATGGGCAGGACCTTCCAGTCGTTTTCGTTGATGAAAAACCGGAATTGCTTGCCCAGATAGATCAGCACCTGGTGGTCACGTCCGCTGTGGCGGATCCTGCGGGCAGAGGAGGCTTTTTCCGTCACTTCGTTAGGCATGCTGCACCTCCGCATACTTTTTGATGAATTCGTCGGCGCGGCCCTCGCCGCCTTCCTCCTGGCGGTTGACGGATTTGACGATCTCCTCCATCCGTTCTTTGCCGAAGAACGCGCGCGCGTCCCCGATGGAGCCGAAGAAGGCGAGGCGGCCCGTGCGGTTGCTGTCCTTGGCCAGGACGATGACGTCGTCAAACATGTCGATGACGCGGTCGGGCGTATGCGTGATCACGATGATGATCTTGCCCTGATCGGCGATCATGCGGAGCTGCTCAAACAGCTCGCGCGCCATGACGCCGTCCAGGCCGCTGTCCGGCTCGTCCAGGATGAACAGCGAGGGGTTGGAGATGAACTCCATCGCGATGGAGAGGCGCTTGCGCTGCCCGCCGGAAAGCTTGCTGACCAGGTTGTTTTTGACCGGCGTCAGGCCGAAGATCTTCATGACCTCCTCCACCCGCTCCGCGCGCTCGGCTTTGCTGAACGACACGGGCAGGCGCAGCGAGGCGGCGTCCATCAGGGTGCGGTAGACGCTGTCCGAGCCGCGCATCAGGTCCAGCTGCGGCACGAAGCCGATCTCGTACTGCATGTCCTTGTACTCGGTATACATGTTCCGGCCGTTGAGCATGACCTCCGCCTTGGCCTTTTCGTAGCCGTTGACGGCGTTCAGGAAGGTGGTTTTGCCCGCGCCGGAGCCGCCGAGCAGCAGGACCATGTGGCCGGGCTGGATATACATGTGGATGTCGCGCAGCAGGTATTTCTTTTTGAAGGCTTCCGTCGCCGTGCGCTCCTCCAGGTTGACGGTCAGGCCCTGGTCCATGACAGCGGCCTTCGAGCCGGAGAAGAAGTCGGCCATATCGCTCTTCATCTCGCTGACGGTCCACAGCGGCTGGTATTTTTTCATCCAGCCCCACATGACGGCGGGAACGCTCTCCAGCGGGATCCACAGCCAGAGCCAGGCGCGGCGCTGGCCGAATACCTCGATCAGGCCGATGTAGCAGCGCACCGTGTAGATGATTTCGATGATCGCGAGGGCCACCCCGGCGATCTGCAAAGCATCCGAGATCCGGTCCTGTGCGGCGGCGTCGCCAAAGCGGAACAGGGCAAACAGGTCAATCGCGATCATCAGGCCGTTGACGAATGCGACGACCCGGCCGGCGTCCTCGCGGCCGGCGGCCTTGCCCACGCATACGTCGCGCAGGCAGGGCACCAGCGCCTGCCACGGCTTCAGCCCGCATTTGCGGAAGATGCCCCACATGCCGAAAATGTAGGCTGCGTTGAGAAGCATGCCCAGCACATTGTCCGCCTTCGCGCTCAGCAGGGTGCGGGTCAACAGGTCCAGTACGATCATGCCTGCGGTTCCTCCTTCGCTTGATCAGCCGTTTCGGCGGGCGCTTCGGGCGCTCCTTCATCGGGCTCATCCTCGAGCGCTTCGGACTGCGGGCGCAGCGTCATGCCTGCGGTATCCGTCACCGGGAGCGTGAAGACGATCGCGCCGGCCCGGGTGCCCGGCCCCGCGTCATGGATGATATGCTGCGTCATTTCGACCTTCGTTTCACTCGGCGTGACGATCAGGACCAGGTCCTTTTCGCTCGCGAGCGAGATGCCCAGAAATTGCTCGGCCTTGTCCTGACCCGTGCCGCGGGCGTGGATCACGGTGCCGCCGCGCACGTTTGCCTTGCGCGCGGCGTCCATCACCTGCTCGCTGTAGCCCTGGTTGCAGATCACGATCAGCAGCTCCTGCTCCGTTCCCTTCAAGGTTTGTTCCGCTCCCTTCATAAAGTCCTGGCCGGCGGTCAGGAACATCAGCTCCCGCTTGCCGCCGACGGAGGCCAGCGGCACGATGAACGCGATGCCGACGCCCGGCGCCTCGATGCGCAGGCGCACGGACATCGCTTTTTTGACCTCCAGCCATTTGCGCCCGGTGACCACGGTCAGGCAGACCATTTTTTCCACATCGCTCAGCGCCAGGTAGCGCATATAGCGCCTGGTGGCCGTGCCGTGGCCGAGGGAAATGTAATGGATATCCAACCCCTTGTCCCTGTACAGCCGGATAAAGTCCTGCATCCGCTCCCGCCCGGTCACGGTCAGCATCAGATATAGCTCAGAATGGTTCATTCAGCCCCCCTTACAGTTCGATCACAGCGTCGTTGGGCAGGTCGGCAAACGGATCGTACGCCGGCACGACGTGCTTATGGCGCGAGGTTTTGACGCGGTAGGCGATGCCGAGGGCCTGGATGGTGATCAGCGGCGTCATGGCGACCAGCGCGACCACGCCGAAGGCGTCGGTGGCGAGGTTGCCGCCCATCGCGGTGCAGAAGCCCATCGTCATCGGCAGCAGGAACGCGGCGGTCATCGGGCCCGAGGCGACGCCGCCGGAGTCGAAGGCGATGGCGGTGAACAGCTTGGGACAGGCGAAGCTCATCAGCAGCGCCAGTACATAGCCCGGCACGATCAGCCACAGCACGTTCAGTCTGAGCATGACCCGCAGCATCGACAGCCCCAGCGACACGCCGACGCCGGCGCACATGCTCAGCTGCAGGCTCCTGCCGGTGATCGCGCCGTCGGTCAGGTCCTCCACCTGGCGCATCAGCACGTACAC
>CAMNEH010000035.1 GCA_946536315.1 uncultured Clostridia bacterium | reverse complement strand
TGCATGCTGGGCGAGGTGGCGCTGGTGCCGAAGGAGAGCCCGGTCAACCAGTGCGGATTCCTGTTCTACGAAACGCTGTTCGACGAAAACGCGTGCTGTCATGTCGCGCTGGGGATGGGCTTCAAAGAAGTGCTGCCCGGCGGCGACAGTCTCACCACCGGGCAGGCGACAGCTCAAGGCATCAACGACTCTATCATCCATGTGGATTTCATGATCGGTGCAGATGATCTTTCCATCGACGGCATCCTGCCCGACGGTCGCGCCGTACCCATTTTCCGCGACGGCACATGGGCCTGAAAGGCGTCCGTCAGACGCAGTAGCGGACTTCGCTGTCGATGACCTTCTTGACGCCGGTGTAGATGGTCACATAATACTTCGGCGCAACCATCGCGTGAATGCTGCTTTCCCTCGCCTGTTCGTTCTGGTCCTGGTTGATCGCGTTGGTTTCCTTCATTTTTACTTCTTTGTTCTGGTCTTTCATTCTGTCATCCTCCCGTCCCTGGCGCCGATGCCTTGATTGTCAGCGCTTCATCGCCTCTGACACTGATTGATACGCGCCTTCAGGGAATGTGGCAGTGAGGTTCGGTTTTTTCCGACGGTTTTTTTCTCCTTCCGGATTTATAAAGCGGCGGCCGCGCAAAACCTGCGCGGCCGCCGCTTTCAATACAGCCTTTCAGATCAGGTGGTTATTGACGGCCATCCCGGCGCGGCGGGCGGGTGCGCTCCGCGCGGTCGCCCGAACGCTGCTGGGGCTGACGCTCATACACCATATCATTCCTGATCAGGTTGATACGGCCCTGGGAATCGATCTCGCTGACCTTGACCTCCAGCTCGTCGCCGATCGAGAGCACGTCCTCCACCTTTTCCACCCGGTGATTGGCGAGCTTCGAAATGTGGAGCATGCCATCCTTGCCGGGCGTGAGCTCAAGGAAGGCACCGAAGTTCATGATGCGGACCACCCTGCCGGTGAAGACGTCACCGACCTCAATGTCCTTGGCAATGCCCTCGATGATCCGGCGCGCCTTGTCTGCCGCGGCCTGATCAGCCGTGGAGATGAACACGCGGCCATCGTCTTCGATGTCGATCTTGACGCCGGTATCCTCGATGATCTTATTGATCATCTTGCCGCGCGGACCAATGACCTCGCTGATCTTTTCCGGATTGATGGTGAACTGGATGATCTTGGGCGCGTACTGGCTCATCTGCTCACGCGGACGCGGGAGCGTATCCAGCATGATGCCCAGGATGTGCAGCCTTCCGCGGAGCGCCTGCCCCAGCGCGGCGGAGAGAATTTCACGGTTGATGCCCTTGATCTTGATGTCCATCTGGATGGCGGTGATGCCGTTCATCGTGCCCGCGACCTTGAAGTCCATATCACCCAGGAAGTCTTCCAGGCCCTGGATATCGGTCAGGATGGCGATCTTGCCGGTTTCCGCGTCCTGAATGAGGCCCATCGCCACGCCGGCGACCGGCGCGTGGATCGGGACGCCCGCGTCCATCAGGGAAAGGGTGCTGCCGCAGACGCTCGCCATGGAGGACGAACCGTTGCTGCTCAGGATCTCGCTGACCAGACGCAGCGCATACGGGAATTCTTCCTCCGTGGGGATCACGGGCAGCAGCGCGCGCTCAGCCAGCGCGCCATGTCCGATCTCGCGGCGGTTCGCAGAGCGGGAACGTCCGGCCTCGCCGGTCGCGAAGGAAGGCATGTTATAGTGATGAATATAGCGCTTGCTGGTTTCGCCGACCAGCCCGTCCAGCTGCTGGGCCTCGCTGATGGAGCCGAGCGTGGTGACGGTCAGGGCCTGGGTTTCGCCACGGGTGAAGACCGCGCTGCCATGCGCGCGCGGCAGTACACCGACCTCGCACCAGATCGGGCGGATTTCCTCCACCTTACGGCCGTCCGGACGGATGCCCTCGTTAAGAATCTTCTTGCGCATGACTTCCTTGTTCAGGTAGTACAGCGCGTCAGCCACTTCGCCCTCGCGGCCGGCAAAGGTTTCGGCAAAGTGCGCCAGCACATCCGCCTTGACCTCCGCCTCGCGCTGCTGACGTTCTTTGCGCACGAAGGTTTCGTATACGTATTCGCACTTGCTCAGCGCATACTCGCGAACCGCCTGTTTCACATCGTCACCGGTCGTCACGATCGGGAAATCAGACTTCGGCTTGCCGATTTCGGCGACGATCTTGTTCTGGAACTCGACCAGGTCACGGATGCCCTGATGCGCATACAGGATCGCGTCCATCATGGCGTCTTCGCTGACCTCGTTCGCGCCGGCTTCAACCATCATGATCGCGTCGTGCGTACCGGCGACCGTCACGTTCATATCGCTGACAGAGCGCTGATACTCGTTCGGGTTCATGATGAGCTCGCCGTTCACCCGGCCGATCATGACCGCGCCGGTCGGGCCGCCCCACGGAATATTGCTGACCGCCAGGGCGATGGACGATCCGACCATCGCCGGGAATTCCGGCGGGTTATCCGGTTCCACGGACAGCGTCGTCGCCACGACCTGAACGTCGTTGCGCATGCCCTTGTTGAACAGCGGCCGCAGCGGACGGTCGATCAGGCGGCAGGTCAGCGTGGCCTTTTCGGTCGGGCGTCCCTCACGCTTGATGAAACCGCCGGGGATTTTGCCGACGGAGTATTGCTTCTCTTCAAAATCCACACTCAGCGGGAAAAAATCCGTGCCTTCGCGCGGCGTATCGGACGCGGTCGCGGTCACCAGGACCACCGTCTCGCCGTAGCGCACCACGACCGAGCCGCCGGCCTGCTGAGCGTACTTCCCGAATTCCAGGGTCAGCTTTCTCCCGGCGAAATCCATTGAATAAACTTTGTAATCCATTCTCTTTCCCTTCCCACACTTCCATGCTGTACCCGTACCAGCATGCCGGATACAACCAATAACAGGCTACCGGCCAATCCGGTAGCCTATCGGCGCTCAGCTTATTTACGCAGGTTCAGCTGCGCGATCAGCGTACGGTAACGCTCGATGTCCGTCTTCTTCAGATACTCGAGCAGTCCGCGGCGCTGGCCGACCATCAGCAGCAGACCGCGGCGGCTGTGGTGATCCTTCTTGTTCAGCTTCAGGTGCTCGTTCAGGTGATTGATGCGTTCGGTCAGGATCGCGACCTGAACCTCCGGAGAACCGGTGTCACCCTCGTGACGGGCGTAAGTGTTGATGATTTCTGCTTTGCGTGCCTTGTCCATAGTACAAGAACCTCCTTTAAATTTCGGCAATCGCCGTCCACTGAGCATTCGGCGGAGGACCGCAAAACCAAGCGGACGGTTCAAAAGCCGCCTGAACATCATAACACAATCATACTGTTTTGTAAATGCTTTTATTTGTCATTCACAGCGCGTTCTGGAATTTCCGGTTTCCCGTTGATTTTTTCGCCCGCATTCAGTATGATGATGTCAGGCGTGACGGAAAGGAAGGGAGCGACATGCGCGCGATACGGAGGCCGCTTTCCAGGAATGACAGGGCGCGGCTGGGAATACCTGCGCCGGGCCCGGAACCGAAGCGATAAGGAGCTGATACTGTATGAAATTTTTGCACCTGGCCGATCTGCATTTCGGGAAAATGCTGCACGGCGTTTCCCTGCTCGAAAACGGCGACCAGCGCGATTGGGTCGAAAAGCTGCTCGGGCTGGTCTCGGCGCAGCATCCTGACGCCGTGGCGATTGCGGGTGACGTGTATGACCGTGGGATGCCATCCGGCGCGGCCATGCAGCTGCTCAGCCACATGGTCACCGGTATCGCCGAAGCGGGTATCCCCGTGCTGATCGCCGCCGGCAACCATGATTCCGGCCAGCGCCTGGCCTGCTTTCAGTCGCTGCTGGCGCGCCAGAACGTATACATCGCCGGCATGCCGCAGCGGACGCTGACGCATGTCACGCTCCGGGACACCTTCGGCCCCGTCACGTTCTGGCTGTTGCCGTATACGTTTCCGGCCGCGGTCGCGCAGCTGCTGGACGACGAGACGATCCGCGATTATGACATCGCTGTGCGCCGCCTCCTGGCGGAGCAGGCAGTGGATTTTTCGCAGCGGAACGTGATCATCGCGCATCAGAACGTGACAAAGAGCGGCGCGGAGGGACCGCGCGGCGGCTCGGAATCCGTGATCGGGGGCATCGGGCAGGTGGATTACACAGCGTTCGACGGCTTCGACTACGCTGCACTGGGGCACATCCATGCAGCCTACGCGGTCGGCCGCGAGGCTGTTCGCTACGCGGGGTCTCCCCTGTGCTATCATTTTGACGAGCTGCGCCAGCCCCGGAAAGGACCGGTGATGGTGACCCTGGGCGCGAAGGGAACGCCGCCAGGCATTGAAACGCTGACGATCCCTCCGCTGCACCCACTGCGTGAGCTGCGCGGAACCTGCGATGAGGTCATGGCTGCGGCGCAGGCAGCCGGGCAGGGCGAATACGTCCGTCTGGTGCTGACGGACCGCGCGCTCACACCGGAAATCAGCGCATATTTTGTAGCGCTGTTCCATGCGCGCGGCAGCGTCCTGATGGAGCGCGTCAGCGAGTACGCGCGCTTTACCGGCCATGGCGACAGCCCTCAATGGCGCGAACTGGCCGCTACCAGTGTGGAAAAGCTCTTCGCGGACTTTTACCTTGAGCGCGCGGGAAGCGCGCCTGACGCTGGCGATCTGGCGCTGATGCGCCGCGCGGCGGAATTACTGCGCCACAGCGATGCCGGCGCTGACGGCAAGTATGTCGATCCCGCACTGGCCGACACGATGATTGACGAGCTCACGCGAGGGGAGGATACACCATGCGTCCGGTGACATTAACCATGAAAGCCTTCGGCTCTTTCGCGCAGGAAACAACGGTGCCGTTTTCCGAATTCCAGAACGGTCTGTACCTGATCGTCGGGGAAACCGGCGCAGGGAAGACCACCGTCTTCGACGCGATCGTATTCGCGCTGTACGGCGTGGCCAGCGGAACGAACCGCAGGCCGGACATGATGCACTCTGATTACGTGGAAAAATCCGAGGACACCTTCGTCCGGCTGGTGTTTGAGCAGCACGGAAAGCGGTACACGGTGGAACGCAATCTCCATTTCCGAAAAAAGCGCGGTACAGGCAGCGAATACGGCGACGCGACGCCGGACGCAGTGCTGACCTCGCCGGACGAGCCGCCCGTCAGAGGGCACGCCGCCGTCACCCGGCGCTGCGAGGCGCTGCTCGGGCTGAACGCCGACCAGTTCCGGAAAATCGTGATGCTGGCGCAAGGCGAGTTCCGCGAATTCCTGGCGGCGGACGCGGCCAGAAAGAGCGAGATTCTCGGCAGGCTGTTCGACAGCTCGGAATACATCCGCTACCAGAACCTGCTGAGTCAGGCGCGCGCGACGCTCGCCGCGCGGCGGAAGCAGACCAACGATGTGATCAGTACGGTGATGACTTCGGTGTTCATGGCGCCGGAGGAAGAGGAACCGTACCTCCCCGGCGACCCGCAGCTGGTTGCCCGGCTGGACGAGCTGATCGCCTCGGACACACGCCGCGCGGAGGCGCTGAACGCGCAGCAGTCCGCCGCACAGCAGGCCGTGGACGCGCTGAATACAAAAATCGGCGCTGCGGAGCGTGACAACCGCCTGCTGACAGAGCTGGCAGGCGCAAACGAGCATCAGCAGGCGCTGAACGACCGGCGCGAAGCCATGGCACGGCTCGGGCAGGAGTACGCGCTGGCGGAAAGGGCCTGGCACAGGGTCTTCCCGGCGAAAGAAAAGCACCAGGCTGCCGCGGACGCCTGCCGACAGACGCGGCTGGCGATCGACGCGCTGCGCGGGAATATCGCGCGTTTCACGGAAAACCGTGACCGCGCGCAGGACATCGTCAATGGCGACAGCGAGGTCAAGGCGCGTATCCTGACGATTCACGCGAAAGAACAGAAACTTGAGGAGAGCCTGCCGCAGTATACGGCGCTGGAGGAGCGCCTGAGCGCGCTCAACGAGAGCGGTGCGCGCGCCGCGCGGCTGAAAGAAAAGCTGAATCAGGCGAATGCGCGTCAGTTGGACCTTGCGGACCAGCTGGAGCAGCGTCAGGGCGAACTGGCCGCGCTCGAAAACGCGGAGGCGGAGGCTGCCCGCGCGGCCTCGCAGCATGATCGCGCCAGGGAGGACGCCGCGGAATGGGCTAACGTTCAGACCGGCATTCAAAAAGCACTGGATGACGAGGCGTCTGTTCAGCAAGACGCGCACGCGCTCGTCGCACTGACCAGGAAAGCCTCCGACGCGGAAAAAGCCTATCACCTGGCATATCAGGCCTTCGTCAACGGTCAGGCGGGACTGCTGGCCAACGAGCTCGAACAGGCGCTGTCCGAAACCGGACGCGCAGTTTGCCCGGTATGCAGGTCCGTTTTCCATGCAGGCCAGGCGCATGATTTTGCGCCGTTGGCCCAGGGCACCCCCAGCCAGCTGGAGGTTGATTCCGCCAGGGAGCGCTTCGACCGATGCGAACGGCAGCGGAACGACCAGCAAACCGCCATCGCACAGAAGCAGACGGCGCTCGACGGCGACCGGCAGCATCTGCTGGACCTGGCGCAAAAGCTACTGCCGGATGTCACGGAATGGACTCAGCTCAGCGATCCCACCGCACGGCAGGCCGCGGCGGCGCGCTTCACACAAACGGAGCAGGAGACTTTGGCCGCGTTTCAGGCCGCGCAGCGTCGGATGAGCCGGCGCAAGGAACTGAAGCGCTGCTGCGAAACGCTGTCCGGCGAGCTGGTGGCGCTCACGCATGACAGCGAAGAAGCGAAGAACGCGCTGATCGACGCTGAGAAAACCGTATCCGCGCTCTCGGCGGAGGCGGACGTCCTGAAGCGCGCGCTGCCGTATCCCACGCGCGAAGCTGTCCTCGCCGAGCGTGCCCGGCTGAAGCAGGAATATGACATGCTGAACGGACAGGTGACCGCGCACGAGCAGGCGCTGGACGCTGCCAGGAAAGCGCTCGACCAGGCCCAGGGCGAGCTGTCAGCCCTTCTGGCCGCACTGCCAGCTCAGGAAACGGCGGAGCGTGATACGGCGCAGGCCTTCCGCGCCGCGCTCGCCGCGAACGGACTGGCCGATGCCGCCGCGCTGGACGCCGCGCTGGCGCCGATGGGCCAGGCAGACCGCGAGGACTGGCTCGGGCGCCAGGCCGAAGCCATCAACGCCTACCGCAATGACTGCGTCAATACTGAAAACCGCGTCCGGGAGCTGACCGCGCAGACCCGCGATCTGACCTATACGGATCTGGACACGCTCCGGCAGCAGATTGCCATGGCCGGCGAAGCGAGGGACGCCGTTCATCGCGCCGTCGCCGAACTGAACGGACGGCTGAGCAACCATACGGACGTACGCCGCCGGGTCGCCTCCGCGTTCTCCCGGCTGGCCGCGGCCAACGACGCATGGCAGCGCCTCGACCGCCTCGCTGAGCTGGCCACCGGGAGCAGCGCAGAAGGCGGTAAGCTGAGCTTTGAGCGATATGTAATGGGCGCTATCTTCCGCGAGGTGCTGGAGATGGCCAACCGCCGGCTGGACATCATGAGCGGCGGGCGGTACGCGCTGGTGCACACCACCAATGCCGGCCGCGTGAATGCCGCCGCAGGCCTTGAGATCGAGGTACTGGACGCGGCCACCGGGCGACAGCGCGCGGCCAATTCACTCTCAGGCGGTGAATCCTTCCAGGTATCCCTGTCGCTGGCGCTGGGGCTGTCCGACGTGGTGCAAAGCCACGCAGGCGGGATCGCGCTGGACACGCTTTTCATCGACGAGGGCTTCGGTGCGCTGGACAGCGGCGCGCTGGATAACGCCATTAAGGTGCTGAACCAGTTGACCGAAGGTCGTCGCCTGGTCGGCATCATCTCCCATGTGGACAAGCTGGAGGAAAGCATCCCCCAGAAGCTTCGCGTCCGGAAGACCCCGCACGGCAGCGAGATCCGCCCGGAGCTTTCATGACCATCCGGATTCCTGCGCGGATCAAAACAGGCGCATAAACAGTAAAAAGCCCGTCCGAACCACTTCCGGTCCGGGCGGGCGAATATCTGGCCGTCAGGCCACTGTCATGATGTTATCAGTTTTCGAGCACCGACACATAGTCATTGCGGATCCAGTATTTTTTGCCGTTGTAGTACACCTGATGCCACACATATCCCTTCTTGCTGGTGGTCAGGGAGCCATTGAGTTCATACTTTTCATCCGCGGTATAGCCGTCCTGCACCACGGGCTTCGGCCAGCTGGAATAGGTGGGCGTCAGCTTGGTGTTTTTGCCGACCACGTACACCGCCTTGGAGGAGGTGGAGTGATTGGCGTACAGCGTTGCCGTCTTCTTTCTGACCTTCAGGGTGAAAGTGCCGGGCTTGCTGTCCTTGACGACATAGCGGCCGAACACCCAGCCAAAGTGGCCTTCATAATTGTCAATGATGTCGTACAGCTGCTTGTCAGTAATGCGGCGCCTGGAATTTTTGTTGTAGGGGTTGCTGGGCGTCTTCTCGATGTTGACGGCATACCAGCGCTTATTGACGTTGGTCTGTCCGACGACGGCAAGCTGGTCACCGGCCTTATAGTACAGATAGCTGTAATGCGCGGTGGTGTAGGTCAGGCGGTTCTCACGGGTGAACCAGCGCCTGATCTGCTTGCCGGCGGCATCGAGCACGTAGGCGCGCGGCTCCCAGCGGACGCGCAGGCTGGTGACCGTTTCAAACTTTTTGGAGTCCGTATTGTAGGCGTACTTGCGGACGCGATACATCGTCGCCTTGGTGCTGGTGGTCAGCTTCTTGGTGGCGAAGTGTTTCGACCACTCCTCGGTATAATATCCGCCGGGAAAATCCCAGGGCTCCTTCCATGTGACCGCCGACGCGGCAGGGACCAGGCCGCCGACCAGCAGGATCGTCAACATCATGACAGCTAAAACACGCGTAAACTTCATCGTGATCGACCTCCATTCGAGTGAGTCATCACCAAAAGATTATCACAATGTCCCCTCATTCGTCAATGACATTTGATGTTGATTTGCTTACAATTCTGTTAACGTTTTCACTGTTTTTTGACAAATCGTGTAACAATTTGCTTTTTGGCCCGGCAAAGGGCGGATCATGGCATTTCCTCTTCCCCTTCCGGGGGTTCGTCCTCCCCCGCAATGTTGTAAAACGCGGTTTCGTGACAGACTGTTCCCTCCGGGATCACAGGACGGCGGAGAGAAACGCAGTCCTGGAACGCGCCCTCGCCAATGAGCTCCAGGCCGTCAGGCAGAACGATGTCGGTCAGACACTGCTGATTGTAAAACGCATACTCGCCGATGCTTTTCAGCGATGCGGGCAATCCGACGGCGGCCAGGCGGCCGGTATAATTGCCGGCGTCAAAGGCGTTGGCCGCGATGTGCGTGATCCCCTCCTCAAAGTCCACCGCCGTCAGAGCGGAAGTATTCTCGATCCGGTTCGGTCCTGGAGAGACGAACGGCATCACCCCCGTACTGCCCTTCAGAAAATGGATGACAGAAATGTTTTCGCATTCCTTGAACCAGTTTCGTGAATCCGTGATGCAGACGCTCATGGACACTTCATTCAGCATATCGCAATGATAGAAAGGATCCGATCCGGTCAGGGTTTCCAGCGTAGCGGGCAGCTTCGCCCTCGTCATCCGGCCGCAGCCCGCAAACGCCATATTGCCCAGCTGTGTCACCGAATCCGGGAGGATTGCCTCCGTCAGCGCGGTATCGCGAAAGGCGCTGGCCCCAATCATTTCCAGTCCGTCGGGGAAGGAAACCGCCTCCAGCGTAGCGCACTGGTAGAATGCGGATTCCCCGATCGATTTCAGCGACGCGGGCAGGGCGACCGACTGGAGCGATTCGCACGCCTCGAACGCGCTCATGCCGACAGACACCAGCGTGTCCGGCAGACGCACCGAGGTCATGGCCGCGCAGCCCTCGAACGCGCTGTCCGGAAGCTCCGTCAGTCCGTCCGCAATCGTCACGGCGGTCAGCGCATCGCACCTTCTGAACGCGCCGGCTTCCAGCGTCTCCAGCGAGCCCGGCAGCGTGACAGCAACAAGCTGCCCGCAGTCCGCAAAAGCGCGCTCGGCGATCCGGTATACCCTGGCGCCGTCGATCATCCCGGGCAATTCCAGGACGGATGGAAGCAATTCCCCGTCATACCCGGTCACCACGATCCGCCCTTCCGGGTCCTCCGGATCATGCGCCCACAGGACGCCCTCCGGCGGCTCCTGACCGATCAGGGTGTAGACCCGCGCGTGCGCTTCGGCCCAAGTCTGGGCGTATGTGCCGGCGTATACGTGAAAGGAGACGTCCGCGTCAAACGCGTCGTCCGCGATCCAGTTCAGGGACGCGGGCAACGTGACATTTTCAAGCGACGTGCCGGCGAAGGCCAGAGACTCAATGCGCTCCACGCCCTCCGGCAGCTCGATCTCCCGTATGGACGAAGCATGGTAAAACGCTTCCGCCTCGACGCGGGTCAGCGCGGCGGGAACGCGGAGGCTCTCCCCAGCGGCGGGCAGGACGGCCAGCCACAGCACACAGCACAGCGCCAATACCATCCGTTTCATCGACAGGTCACCTCACGTCTTTCCGCCGGAGCAGCTCAGGACACGAACTGTCTGAGCTTTTCCGCGTATTCGTCCGTCAGGCCCAGGTCCCACAGGAATGTGCAGGTCATGTACTTATCCCGCGCGTCGCGCGAGCCGACGAACGCGTTGACCGTATCCTCCACACTGATGCCGATATCCCTGGGCATCAGCGGCATGCCGGCCTTGGCCATGACATTGTACACCATATCGAAGTCCGGGATTTCCTCGTCGATGATCTGCAGGATTCGATCCCAGTTTTCGATCAGGCGGCTGAGCCGGCGCTCGTGCTTTTCCGGGTCGTTCTTCCTGGTCTGTGCCTCCAGCGCGATCATCTGCGGCGCGGTCTTGCCGAAGATCCTGTTGATCTGCGCCTCCCAGCGCTCCGGCGTCATCGCCCGCCAGGCGGCGCGCGCACGCTCGGCGTCCGGCCGGGCGATCCGGCGGATGTCGCGGTACATGTTGAGCGTCAGGATGCTGCCCACGCCGACCTGAATGCCGTGCAGGTCATACGGCTGGCCGCGCTCGAGGGCCATCATCTCCCACATGTGGGAGAAATAATGCTCCAGTCCCGAGGCGGGGCGGGAAATCTTCGCGTAGGCCATCCCAACGCCCGCCAATACCAGGCCTTCCGCCACCGCCTGCACCGCGGCGGGATCGCGCGCAGTCAGTCCGTCCGCGGCCGCCATCACCCTGCGAAGGGCCTCTCGCATCAGCTCGGCGACGTCCTCACAGTAGTACTCGTCCACGATCAGTTGTGAAATCCGCCATTCGCACATGGCAATGTACTTGGCGATCATGTCCCCCAGGCCCGCCCAGAGCATGCGCATCGGCGCCTGGGCAAGGATATCCACGTCCAGCAGGATGCCGCTGGGCGCCTGGTTGTACAGGCTGACCTTGACCTGGTCGCGCTCCATGGAGGAGCTGTTGGAGGCGTACCCATCCATGGACGGCGCGGTGCCCACGATCGCGTTCTTGATGCCCATCGCGTGCGCGGCGACCTTGCAGATATCGTTGATGACACCGCTGCCGACGCCCAGCATCACATCGCAGGCCGGATCGAAGTGCATCACGACGCTCCCGACCTCCCACTCCGCGGGCTTGAGCCGGTCAGAATGGCAGGGCACCTTATACAGCGTATATGGAATGCCGCCCGCGTCGAGCACCCGACATACGCGCTCTCCCGCCGCCGCATAGGTATTGTCGTCACACACGATAAATGGCCGCTTCGCGCCGAGGGCGGCGATCATGTCCGGCAGCTCGTTCAGGATGCCGCGGCCGACATTCAGATAGTCCAGCGCGCAAACATGCTCCCGTCCGCACGCGCACTGAAATCCTTCCCTGCGCGTCAACTGTGAAAGCTTCATTTTCGTAAAATCCGGCATGTTCAATTCCTCCGTTCTGATCGATTGGTCTGACAATATTGTACCATATCTGCCCCGCCCGCGTAAAGAAGGATCATCAGATTTTTTTCATCTTTTATCTGTTTCACAGGCTGTCATTGTTACGTTTTCCGCGTTGACAGGAGTACAGGGAGCGTTTATAATCCAGTGCATACCTATCGGCTCGCGCCGGTCGCATTTCAAGGAGGTACCCTGAATGAAAAAACTGTTTTGCTTCACGCTGCTGGCCTGCCTGATCACCTGTGCGATGCTCCCGGCCGCGCAGGCAGAAAGCACCATGTACGTCTACACCGAAAACCGCGGTTCCCTCAACGTTCGCAGCAGCGAACGCGTGGAGAATAACGTCGTCGGCCGTCTGGACTACGGCGCTGCAGTCAGCGTCATCACGACCTACAACGGCTGGGCGCTGATCCGCTACTCCTGGACGTCAGGCGGCTACACGTCTGAATTTGCCTATGTGCAGAGCCGCTATCTGGTCAAAGACAAGCCCGGCGGACGCACCGTTCCGACGCCGGTGCCGTCGTCCAGCGCCGAAAAAACGCTGTCAGAGATGAACGCCCAATTCAAATCCGGCTATAAGGTCACCCCCTATACCGTCATTGCCCGCCCCTCCCGCGCCAGCGGCTGGGTCAACCTTCGGTGGGCCCCGACCACCGAGTCAGAACGCATCACGACCTGCCCGCAGGGCAAAGAGCTGCTCGTGCTCGCCGAGCTGCAAAACTGGTTCCAGGTGCAGGACCCCGCGACCGGAATGATCGGCTTCATCAGCCGTCAGTACGTTTCGGTCCGGTAACCGTGTGATCAAGAGAGAGGAGTTTCGCATATGAAAAAAATGACTGCGATCCTGCTGTGCCTGGCGCTCGCGCTCTTCGGCGCAGCCGCCCTGGCTGAGGATGGAAAAACGAGCCTGGGCACGATTGCCCTGAACGGGTCGCTCGAGCTGCGCTGCGCGCTGCCGGAGGGCTATTCGGTCGGCGAGGTGGATGCCGGCGCGGAATCCGGCAATTTTACCGCACGCATCCATTCCGACGATCCCACCAAGCCTGTGATGATGCTTTCCATCGCCTTCGAGGAGCTCATGTCTGAGATCGGACGCCTGAACGACCTGAACGAGGACGCCCTCCGCCAGATCGAGCAGACCTTCCGCGCGGAGGACGAGGTCGATATCACTTATGCCCAGACCGCGCACGGCACGAAGCTGATGGTCGTCAAGGAGGTCCGCGACGCGGTAGACTATGTCGACTTCTACACCATTTATCAGGGATATGAAATTGAGTTTGTGCTAGTCAAGGGCGAATCGGCCGAATCGCCGCTCAGCGACGCTCAGATCCAGATGGCTGTGGACTTCCTGAGCGGGCTGGACTTTGTCACCGAATGACCCCCGAAACGTTTAACAAATATGGTCACCTAATTTTACATTGACATTTTTCGAGATCATGCTATACTAACGGCACAGGGATGTCCTGGGATGTGCGCCAGTTCTCTGTTGTTCCCCACATTTCAATTAACGGGGCTCGGGTCGTATTCAGGTTCGGCTGTCACGCCCCCTTGCCATCCGGCATGTCAGGGGACGGCAAATGACCGCGCAGAGCTCCGGCCTGTTCTGAGGAGCGGGTGAAATATACAGGGAGCAGCGGCATCTTGGGTTTCCTGTTTCGGCCAGCGGGCCGAACATTTCCGGCATAAAGGCTTGTCCCTTATGACGGATTTTTTATTCTGACGATAATGAAACACAGGAAGCGATCCAACCGATGAGCCGATTTGCACAGGCGCTGCTGGACTGGTATGACCGGTGCGGCCGAAGCTTTGTTTTCCGCGGGACAAAAGACCCTTACCGTGTCTGGCTGAGCGAGATCATGCTCCAGCAGACGCGGACGGAAAGCGTGCCCGCGTATTACGAGCGGTTTCTGGCCGCGTTCCCGGATGTGCGCGCGCTGGCCGCCGCAGAAGAGCAGGAGGTGCTGCGCTGCTGGCAGGGCCTGGGCTATTACAGCCGTGCGCGCAACCTGCTGAAATGTGCCCGGACCGTAGTAAACGATCATGGCGGAGTTTTTCCGGGTACTTCTGCTGCGCTTCGGCAGTTGCCGGGTATCGGGCCGTATACCGCCGCGGCGATCGCGGCGATCGCGTTTAACGAGCGCGCCCCGGCGATGGACGGCAACCTGATCCGCGTCTTCGCGCGCTATACCGACGAGGCGGAAGACGCCGCCCAGCCTGCCACACTGCGCAAACTGACGGAAGCGGCGCTCAGCGTGATGCCCGGCGACCGCCCGGGTGATTTCAATCAGGCGCTGATGGACCTCGGCGCGACCGTCTGTACTCCCGGCACACCGGATTGCGCGCGCTGCCCGATCCGGGATGACTGCCGCGCCGCTCGCGCCGGCACCGCGGATTTACGCCCCGTACTCAGGCGCAAGCGTCCGCCCACGCCGGTGAACATGGCAGTGGTGCTGGTGCTGCACCAGGGGCGTATCTACCTGCGCCCGCGCACAGAAGCGCTGCTCAGGGGTATGTATGTGTTCGCCCTGAGCGAGCATGGACCAGATCAGGCGCTGCGCGACATCGGGCTGCCACCGCTCCCGGTCAGGTATCTGGGCGAAGCGAGGCACGTGTTCACCCACCGCGTATGGAATATGACCATTTGCGCCGCGTATCCGGAGGAGGTCCCCGCTGCGCTGACATCCTGCCTGTACACGGCGGACGAAATGAGCGCGCTGCCCATGCCCGTCGCGATGCGCGCGGCGCGCGAGCTCGCGCTGAAGGAGCTGAAGCATGACCATCAGTGAACCCCTGCACCGGGTCAGGCGCGCCAAGCGTATGCTGCTGCTGGCCTGGCTGGTCACGATCGCGCTGTGCGGCGCCAGCCTGTTTTATCTGGGCCTGGCCGACTACCGTATGGGCGGTTTTTTGGCGGTAATGACCGTCATTCTGGGAACGGCGACAGTGCTGCCCGCGCGCGCCGCGTACCGCGCGCAGTGGAAACGCCAGAGCCTGCTGGCGGGATACGGGAAATACGCCGAACAGACCGAGCTGGATGAGAATCCGCACATGGCGCCGGAGCAGGTGGAGCTGCTCTGCCTGTTTCCCTTCGATATGAACGCCGTATCCGACTTTGACGTCAGCCGGGAGGTCCGGCTGGTATGCCGCGAGCGCGGCCTGCGCATCACCGAGCTATCCATTCCCGCGCGCATCCGCGGGCTGGAGGCGGTGGTCGACGGCTGCCTGATCCAGATGACGATGCCGCGCGCCCCGGTATCACGCATGATGCTGACCGGCGAGGCTTTCGGCAGCTACGACATTCTGACGGCCTGGTACCGCAAAAACCTCCGGCTGCTTCCGGCCATGTACAGCGTGCAGGCGCACATGCTCGCCTTCGGCGACGGATCCGAGCCCAGCCCGCGCACCCTGGACCAGCTGGACCGCATCACGGCCCGGCGCAGCCGGGACATCGTGCTGTGTCTGTCCGGCCGCGAGCTGAGCATATTCATCCGCAATGCCAAGGTCCTGCGCCGTCCGCCTCACGCGCTAGCCCGGATCACCCAGCAGCGGCTGGAAAGGCTCGGCATTCCCGAAGTCCCGGCCATCCTGGATTTTGCCTTCGATACCGAAGCGCTCCGCGCCGGTGCGGACGCCCCCTATGACGAAACGGAGGAACGCAAACAGGCCGGCCTGAGGATGACGGACGAGCAGTCCGACGATCCCTTCCGCCGGCCGGAGGAAGCGCCATGAGAGCGCTGGCGATTTATGATTTTGACGGCACGATGATCTCCGGGGACAGCATCGTCGCGTTGCTCCGCTTCGCGCGCCGCAGGCGCTGCCTGAGCCGCTTTGCCCTGCTCCGCGCAGGCGCAGCCGCCCTGCGCTGCCGCATCGGGGCGCTGAGCGCGGGTGAAGCCAAGCGCCGCGCGCTCGGCTTTCTGGACCGGATGCCTGACGAGCGCAGAATACAGCTTGAAGCAGATTTCGCCGACGCGCTGGTCGCCGGCGTCTATCCCGCTGCGCTGCGGCAGATGGCCCGGGACCGCGAAAACGGCCGTTTGATCGTGATCCTGTCCGCGTCCACGGACAATTACATGATTCCTCTCGCGCGCCAGCTCGGCGCGGACCAGCTGATCTGCACCCGTCTGCAGGCGCTGCCCGACGGCAACTGCCGCGGCGAAGAGAAGGTCCGGCGGCTGAACGCGTGGCTGGCCCGGGAGGGCATTGTCCCCGACTGGCCCGGTTCCTCCGCCTATGCCGATTCCCTGAGCGACGTTCCCGTCCTCTCCCTCGTCGGACACCCCTGCCTCGTCAACCCTTCCGCGAAAACAACGCGCCAGCTCGGCGCGCGCTTCCCCATCTCCCGATGGCGCGCATGACGCCGCTGACTCACGGCACAGCCGGGACGGATGGTCAGATCAGGCTGTAATTGGGCTGGGCGTTGAGGGTGAGGTCCGCGATCTCACCGCGCATCAGACGATAGTACGCGGCGGAGCCGATCATGGCGCCGTTGTCGCCGCACAGATCCAGGCGGGGGCAGTAGAAGGTGACGCCCTCGCGCATGCACGCCTCGGACAGCTGTGCGCGCAGCCGGTGGTTGGCGGACACACCGCCCGCCAGCGCCAACTTGCGGTATCCCGTATCCCGGAGCGCGAGCAGCGTCTTTTCGGTCAGCTGGTCGCACACTGCCCGGCGGAAGGACGCGGCCAGGTCCGCAGGAGGCATGGCCTGTCCGCTCATTCTCTGCTGGTTGACCGCGTTCAAAAAAGCAGTTTTCAGGCCCGAGAACGTAAAATCATACGTCCCATCCGTATGCGCCCGCGGCAGACGCAGCGCGCGGTCGTTCCCCTCCTCCGCGAGGCGGTCAAGCCTCGGCCCGCCCGGATATGGCAGATTCAGCACGCGCGCGGCCTTGTCAAACGCTTCGCCCGCCGCGTCGTCCTGCGTACAGCCGATCAGCCTGTACCGGCCGTAGTCCTCGACCGCGAACAGGTGGCTGTGCCCGCCGCTGACCGCCAGGCACAGGAAGGGCGGCGTCAGCTCCGGAAACGTCAGATAGTTGGCGCAGATATGCCCTTCGATATGGTGTACCGGCACCAGCGGCTTAGCCAGCGCATAGGCCAGCCCCTTCATATAGCTGACGCCGATCAGCAGCGCCCCGACCAGTCCTGGCCCGCAGGTCACCGCCAGCGCGTCCACGTCATCCAGCGACAGCCCCGTCTCATCCAGCGCGGCGTCCACCACCTGGCTGACCTTTTCCACATGCGCCCTGGAAGCGATTTCGGGCACGACGCCGCCGTACAGCGCGTGCAGGTCAATCTGCGAATAAACGGCGTTGGACAGGATCACGCGGCCGTTTTCCACGACCGCGGCCGCCGTTTCGTCGCACGAGGTTTCAAGGGCAAGGATTCTGACCGCCCGCTGCGCTTTCAGCGCGTCGAGGCGGTCCTTCATTTGCTGTATATAGATCATTTCGGATCGTTCCGTTTCTTTCTGTCCTTCCGGGCAATTTTGGCCGTGCCGACCATCAGCGCCAGCGCGAGCGCGAGTACCGGGGCGCAGCTGAGTAGCAGCTGGCCCGCGTACCAGGTGAAAAAGGGCGTCGGCATCAGCATGATCAGCAGGTGCTCGCGGGGGTTGAGCAGCCACAGCTGATTACTGAACACCAGCCGGTGAAACGCGACAAACAAGCTGTCAAAATCGCACAGGCCCCAGATCACCGCGGCGAGGGCCAGGCATACCAGCGCGCACGCGCCGGCCGCCATCCCCCTGAGCAGCGCACGCAGCGTCGCCTCACGGGCTCCGCTCCTCCGCCTGAGCCAGTATGCGCCGATGATCAGCAGCGCCAGTCCTCCGCTCACGAACCGGGCCGCGTTCAGCCCACGCACCAGTCCGCGCACATCCGCCATATGCAGGCATTCCTTTTCCGAAAAGCCGGGGCGTTCTGTACCGTCGGCGGCTGTCACGCGCAGGTCCGCGCGCCGTCCGGTCATGTAGTCGGCGATGACAGCGGCATAGTCCGGATACGCGCTCGCCGGCACCCCCATCAGGGAGGTGTCGGCGAACTGATTGAAGCCGCTCAGCAGCATCGCTGCGCTGGTGACGCGGGAATGCACGATGCCCGAAAGCATGCACACGAACAGGCAGAATCCCGCCAGGGCCAGCGCTATTCTCTGCAGCGCCCTCATTGCATTTTCAGGTAAGCGGTCGTGAAGCCGTCCAGGCCCCCGTTCATCACCTCGTCAATGTTGCCGGTTTCGTATCCGGTACGGTGATCCTTGACCATGGTATAGGGCTGGAAAACATAGGAGCGGATCTGACTGCCCCACTCGATTTTTTTCATTTCGCCCTTGATGTCCGCCATCTGCTGTTCCTTTTCACGTTCGCGGATTTCCAGCAGCTTGGCCTTCAGCATTTTCAAACACGTCGCGCGGTTCTGCACCTGGTCGCGCTCGGTCTGGCAGGACACCACGATGCCGGAGGGAAAATGCGTCATGCGAACGGCAGAGCTGGTCTTGTTCACGTTCTGCCCACCCGCGCCGCTGGAATGGTAGGTATCCACGCGCACATCCTTCATATCGATTTCAATTTCATTGTTGTCGTCCGCAAGGATCGGCGCGACGTCCAGTGATGCAAACGAGGTGTGCCGCCGCGCGTTGGCGTCAAACGGGCTGATGCGCACCAGGCGGTGTACGCCCTTTTCCCCGCGCAGGAAGCCATAAGCGTTTTCCCCGTCGACCTCGAACGACACGGACTTGATGCCCGCCTCGTCCCCCTCCAAATAATCCAGCAGCTTGACCTTGAAGCCCAGGCGCTCGCAGTACCGGGTGTACATCCGGTACAGCATCTGCGTCCAGTCCTGCGCTTCGGTGCCGCCCGCGCCCGCGTGCAGGGACAGGATGGCGTTGCTGTCGTCATAATCGCCACGCATCAGCGTTTCCAGCGACAGCGCTTCGATCTGCTCGTTCAGCCGCGCGGTTTCCTCCGTGATCTCGGTCAGCATGCTTTCGTCGTCTTCCTCGTTGGCCAGCTCGATCATGACGGCCAGATCATCGACGGCGCTGACCAGCGATTCATAGTGTTTGATTTTGCCTTCGATCGCCGCGATGCGCTGGTTGACGCGCGTGGAGCGTTCCAGGTCATTCCAGAAGCCCTCCGCGTTCATCTCCTCCTTCAGCTCCTCCAGCTCGCGCTTCAGGTCGTCCAGGTGCAGGCCGCCGGAAATCTCCCTGAGCTGACCGCGCATCTGCTCCGTCTGCTGTTTGTATTGCTCCAGTGCCAGTATCATCGTCTCATCCCTCGCTTTATCTGTCAAACAATCATCGTTCAGAAAAACCATCCGGCGATCAGCGCCACGGCGGACGCGGTCGCCGCGACCGCCAGCAGGCTGCCTCCCGTCCACGCCAGCGCGATGCCGGAGATCAGCGCCAGCAGCCCTGCCCACACGCTGTCCGTGGCGTGCAGGATATCCGGAAAGGTCATGACCGCCAGCGTGACATACGGCACATACGTCAGAAAGCTGCGGATCAGCCGGCTGCGGATCGGCCGTCGCAGAAGCGTCAGCGGCAGCGTCCGGATCAGCCAGGTCACCCCCGCCATCACTGCGATGTACGCCCATACGCTATGGTTCATCGGCATTTTCCTCCCTGACGGGACGGATCACAGCCGCCGTGCCGGCGATCAGCACAGTAAGCAGGATGACCCGCATGCCGGACGACCAGCCGCCGATGCCCGGCAGCACCGACGCGAGCCCGCTCAGCGCCATCGATACGGCGATCAGCACGAGCACGGTCCGGTCCGTCTTCGCCTTCGGGACGATCGCGGCCAGAAACATGCCGAACAGACTGACGCTCAGCGCGCTGACCAGCCGCTGGGGCAGCGCGTTTCCCACGATCACGCCAAGCACCGTGCCCAGCGTCCACCCTGTCGCGGAAACAGTAAACATGCCGTAGGGATACCACGGGTTCAGCTTTCCCGGCTGCGCGACGGAGAGCGCGAACATCTCGTCCGTGACCGTCATGCCCAGCAGCAGCCGGTGCGGGGCGCGCAGGTCCTCCGCTAACTTCTGGCTCAGCGCGCAGCTCATCAGCAGATACCGCGCGTTGGCGATCAGCGTCATCAGCGCCGCCTCGGCCAGGCCGGACCGCTCCCGGATGACCTGGAAGCCGGCGTACTCGCCCGCGGAGGCCATGTTGGTCAAGCTGGCGACGCCCGCCTGAAGCGCGTTCAGGCCCGCGTTTCTCGCGGAAATGCCAAGCGCGAAGGAGACCGCCAGGTACCCCAGCATGATCGGGATCCCATGCCGGATGCCCAGCTGAAACGCCTTCGAATTCTGTGTGCGCATCCGTCTCCCCCCTCTCATTGCGCGATATCCATTGTATCGCAACGCGGCAAGGAATGTCAACCTCCAACCTGGATCGTCTTGACGTCACCTGGATCGTCTTGACGTCACCCGCCGCGCGGATCAAGTTCACCGCGAACGTGTGGCGGCATTCATGCAGACGATGCTGCTCCAGACCCGCATCGACCAACGCTTTCTGAAATGCCTTCCAGATCGTCGGCTGGGAAAGACGGCTTCCGTCTGCGTGCGTAAACACCAGATTCCGAAACATATGGATCACACCTCACCTTTTACAGCAAAAAACGGAGTTGTTCTGCTCGAACTCCTCCGTTTTGGCTGCGCTTACTGCAACAGTCCCCTTCTTCCGCCCTGGTTTACTTGATGTATTCCGCGCTCAGGTCGAGGCAGGAGACCTTCACGTCTTCATCGTCCCGCTCCATCACGATGATCATATCGCCAGAGATCCAGGCGATCGACTCGCCCTCGAGCTCGCCGTCGTCATCCACCGCGTAGATACCCTTGCCCAGCACGCCAAGGTTTGGCGCGACGCCCTCGCCGAAATCAGCGTCCAGCCTGGCCTTCAGCTGCTCGAAGATGGCGGGGGTGTCATCGTATTCAGCCTTCGCGCCGATCAGCTTGCCATCCATGAAGTAGTAATGCAGGTCGGCGGTGCCGCCAAGCACGTTCACGTTCTCATACTCCAGCTCGTCAAAGCTGAAGCCGGGGAGCGTGTGCTCCACATCGCGCTCGTACCGCTGGCCGCCATGGGTGCTGATGACCTCATCAGGGGTCATGCCAAAGCTCACACCGTTGTACAGATAAAAGGCATTGGGGGTCGTAGCGGCAGGCGCGGCTTCGGCCAGAACAGCGACGGAGCAGCACAGCAGGCACAGGGCGGTCAGGACAGCAAATAACTTTTTCATGGTGAGTATCCCCTTACATAATGATGGTTTTTTCGGTATCGGGCTCGTTCTGCCCGGCACGATCGTTGATACGCGTGTCCGGCGCGCATGGCAGTAAAACTTAAAAATTCTCCGCGCTGGTGTGAGATCACATCCCTGCCCTGACACACTCCGCCGCGGCCATCATGCAGGCGGCGGCGCCGTGCTGGTTGTCGGGGGACTGCTTTTCGCTCAGGTAATAGCGCGGTGTGCCGTCGCGGTCCGTGCGGTTGTCGGGGCCGGGGCCCAGGCCGGCGCTGGCGCAGATGCCGTACAGCACGGGGATGTTCTCTCCTTTCAGATACGTCCGACGGATGCCCTCGAGGATCTCAGCGTCCTTGTCGGCATATCCACGGTCCAGCATCCCCAGGCGCGCGCCCTTGAGCAGGGCATACGCGACCATGGCGCTGCCGGAGGTCTCGGGATAGTTGCCAGCCATGTCCCGCTGGTCGATGAGCTGGCAGAACATGCGCGTCTCCGGGTCCTGGTAGGGCAGGATGCCGTCCGCCGCCTCGCGGAGCAGCCCGGCGAAGAGCCCGGCGTCCGGCGCGCGGTCCCGCAGCAGCTCATAGCAATCGCACATAGCCATCAGCAGCCAGCCCTCGGCGCGCAGCCAGTAGCATCGGCTGAGCCCGGTCAGGGGGTCGCACCAGTCCATCGCGCGGCTCTCGTCCCAGGCGTGCAGGTAGAGGCCAGTCTCCGTGACGAAGTGATGCGCCCGCACCTGGCGGAACTGGTCCAGGATATCGGAAAAGTCTGTCACGCCGCGGTCGATGTCCGTCTCCGCCTGGAAGGGCAGGGCCATGTACAGCCCGTCCAGCCAGACCTGCCAGGGGTAGATGTTCTTGTGCCAGTAGTTGCCGACCTTCGTGCGCGGATGTCCCTCCAGGTTGCGGCGCACACGGAGAATCTCCCCGTGGATCGTTTCATTCCCTGTCAGATGATACATCACCCACAGCGATTTGCCCAAGCTCACGAAGTCCAGGTTATGGACCATATCGTCCCAGTTGCGGAGGCGCCCCTCCGGCGTCAGCAGGGCTTCCCCGGCCTTGAGCATGCTCGCGCGGTAGGCTCCGTCGCCGGTCAGGGCCAACAGCATCTCCTCGCCGCGCATGGTGATGTCGTCCTTGTAGCTCCAGTGCACCGGCGTCGGGATCGTGGGGAATATGTTCTCGGCATAGTTCCTGAAATAGCTCAGCCACTGCGCGTTCATGCCTTGTCCTCCGTCTTGTCGGTCCACCTGGGGAAGGAGTACTCGCCGCGGTAATTGGACGAGTTGTAATGCGGGTACTTCTCCGGCACATACTCCCGGCCCGTGACCGCGCAGGAGCGGTCCTGGGTGTAAATGTACATGCGATGGTGGTCCCAGAGCACGATCTCGTCGCGGTGGTCGCCGGTCAGGTCGATGACCTCGGCGCACATGTCCGGATGCCCATCGTCCGGGAAGGTCACCACGCGGTCGCCCTCGCCGTCGATCATGCCGCCGAACTTCACGTTGCCGTTCAGCAGCACGAGCTCGGTACCGTCGCCCTGCCAGTTGACCGGGGCGATGACGTTGCCGTTGCTGGACGGCTCCATATGCCACAGCTCGCGGCCCTTACAGTCATACATATAGATGATGCCCTGGTTTTCCCAGTAGGTAGTGGTGCAGATCTGCATGCCCTTCATCTCCGGCAGGTA
>CAMNEH010000034.1 GCA_946536315.1 uncultured Clostridia bacterium | reverse complement strand
CCGGATCGGTCGCGCCCCAGTCGATCGCGCAGGTATTCTCAGCCGTCCCGACGTCCGTGATCGTGCCGGTCGCCGTGACGGTCACGGCGTCGCCCTCCGCCAGCCCCTCGACCTTCACCTCCGTCTGGGTCAGCGGGGTTCCGTCATACGGCTTTTCCGCCGATCCGGTCGTGATGATCAGCTCGCGGGGCGCAATCGTCATCGCTGTCCCCGTAAAAGTGACCTCAAAGCTGGCGGCGCTGCCGGACACGAAACTGACCTCGCCGGTCAGCGTATAGACGCCGGCATCGGCCTCCGCGCCCGTCACCGTCAGGCGGGCGACATCGCCCGTGAACAGGATAAACCGGTATACCGCCTCCAGCGCGGCGCGGCGGACGGACGCGGCGTCGGACTTTGCACCGCTTTTGACCCCGGGGATGGTTTCCCCGGCATGGCTGCCGTTTTCATATGTCAGGAAGGCCGACGGAATATACAGGCTCCCGCTGTACACCACCGGCGTCCCGCCGAGATTCATGCTGATCCGCAGCGGCTCGACGGTGAGGGTGCCGTTTTCCGTGGTGACATTCGTAAAGCTCGACGTGACATCGGCATGATGCCCGTCATAGATCCGGTACGATGTAACGATGTTTTCGCTGACGCCGGCGTCCGTCCGGCTCCCCGTGACGGTCGCCGTCAGGCTGTATCCGTCCGGAAGGCCCGACACCGTCACGTCGCCGTTGGTCAGGGGTTCGCCGTCGTACACCTTGCTGGCGGATCCCGCGGTCAGCGTGACCGGTTCGTCATGTACCTCCGCTTTGGCCGGCAGCACGGTCAGCGTGCCCAACTCCTCCGTGATCACGAAATTGCCCGGGTCGATGCCGCCCCAGTCGATCTCATAGGTGTTGAGGCTTTCGCCCACCTCTGTCTGGCTGCCGGTGGCGGTCACCTTGATGTTCTCGCTGAGCCTGACCGGGGTAAAATGCGCTTCGTCCGTGCCAAGCGGCCGACCGCTATAGTTGGTGATTTGAGAGTCGATGGTGATGCGGACATCGGTATTGTCTGTCATCAGCTGATCCGCCGCGGCCTGGCTGACGCTCAGCCCCGACCGGCGCACGCGCGCCGTTTCAGTCCCGGGCAGCGCGGCGATGCGCGCGGCCAGCAGCGCCGCATCCCAGCCGGCGTCCGCGCAGGCCTGCGCGAGGAGCTCCGGATTGTCCGCGAGCAGACGCAGGGCTTCCTCGGGCAGGTTTTCCTCTGTGACCTGGTCGATCTTATAAGTGATGCTCTGCGCGTCGCCCTCGCTGTTCAGGTAGACCGTCATCATCTGCCCGGCGTACAGCTGGATCTCGCTGTTCGCGCCCGTGATCGGGTTCGTGCCGTGCACCCACATCACGCCGCTCAGGCTGTACAGGCTCTGGCTGGCGTGAGAGGCGGAGCTGACGTAAGCGGTATTCCGCCAGGGCCGCTGGTCGCGTTCATAGCCCGGAACGGTGCGCAGCTCAACCTCCGGATTGACCAGTGGCTCGCCGTCGTAATGCTTGGAGGCGCTGCCCGTCCAGATGGTCAGCGGCGCGGGATCGACCGTCAGACGGCCCGCCACCGTTTCGATATGGCTGAAATGGCTGGTCACGTTTTCGCCCGCCGCGTTATAGATGCTGTACTGCCGGACTTGGTTGTCGCTGGCGCCCGCGTCCGTCTGACTACCCCACGCGGCCACCTGGATGCTGAAATCGTTCGGCAGGCCGGACACCAGCACGTCCGAGCTCCTGGTCAGCGGCTGGCCGTCGTACATCTTGCTCGCGCTCTGCGCGATCAGCGTCACCTCGCCCGACCAGGTCCAGTCCCCGTCCGCCGCGTATGCGCCCGCCGTTCCCGGTGCGCTTTCCTCCTGGCCGGGCAGCGACTCCAGCACGGGCGAAACGCGTTGATACAGCGCCGGATCGCTTTCCGTGGTTTTGATGACGAAACCGGGTATATCGCCGGCTTTGATGTCGGAGATGATCCTCTCGGCATCGCGCGGGCCGTCCATCGGGACGCGCGCCTGCCGGCCCGCGGGCACGTCCAGCAGCCTGCGCGCGCCGTGATCGTCCTGATAGGTGATCTGCGCGGTGCCCTCCAGCACGCCCAGCACCGTCTGCCTGCCCACGCCTTCAGTGGCGTTGTCAGCGGTAAGGTAGACCACCGTGCCGCGGATGCCCACGGTCATCGTCGAGGTCTGGATATCGAGGGTTTCGTTCTCATCCAGCTTATCCTGCACGTCCAGGAGCAGCGTGCCCTGGGTCAGCGTCAGCTGCATGTGGTTCGCTTCCTTCAGGAATTCCACCCGGCTCTCCGCGTCCAGGGTGATAATTTTGCTGCCATCCAGGCTGACGGACGCGATGCTGGCCGCGCCGGTGCGCATGGCTTCGCCGCTGGCGAAGCGCGCGTTCTCCATGACGAAGCGCGGCTTGCCGGTGGGATCCTCGATCTCCACGGTGCCTTCATAGTGCAGCAGCCGCATGGTTTGCGCGGTATAGCTTTCCGCCGCGGACGCGCAGCCGAGGATGAACACAAACAGAACAGCCAGCGCTAAAAGGCCTGAAATCCGCGCCCCTGCGTACTTCGTTCTCGATGTCATATGGATGGACCTACTTTCTGTATTTTTCCTTGGGCAATGAAAAACGACGGGCAGTTTCAACAATACAATCCTGCTGCTGTTTGATACGTATTCAGTATACCAAATGGCAGTTTGATTTGCAACTGTTTTGCCCTTTGTCATCGGTATATTTTCTCGTAACGTTGATCGTTGAATATGATCAGGCGCTTTTATTCTTTGCCATGCCTGCGACAAGCCACTCCGCGCGTAACGGGATTCGGATTGAGATTCTGATTCGGATTCGGATGAGGATTCGGATTCAGGCGGTGAGTGACCGGGAGGCACAGTGGGTCACGGTGAGTCACCGTGAAAAGGCAGAAGAAAACACGGCCGGCATCCGGTCCTGTCATGAAGGGGTCCGGATGCCGGCCGTGTAAAGTGGGGACGGTCGCCCCTTGACATCAGCTTATTCTGCCTGGATAAACGTATATCCCCTCTCCGTCGCCCAGGTTTCCGCGGCGGACCCGGCCTGGCCGAAGACGACGAGCGAGGCGGGACAGCCGGAGAACGCGTCCGGCGCGATGGTGGTCACGCTGCCCGGGATCAGCACCTGCTGAAGCATCGGGTTGTCGGCAAACGCCCTCGCGCCGATGCGCCGGAGCCTGGCGTTGCACTGAATGCGCTCGGTCAGGACGCCGGCGAAGGCCTCTTCGTCGACCTCAGTGAGCGCGTCCGGCAGGACGAACGTCGGCGAGGCAAACGCCGCCGTGGGATCGAGCACCGTCACGACGCAGACCGCCTCCAGCCCCTTGTGCGAATGGGCCGTCAGGACGGCCTCGCCCGGCGCGCGGCCGATGACCCAGCCGTCCTGGCAGACCGCTACCCGCTCATCGCTGCTGGTCCAGTAGGTATATGCATACGTGGTGTCTTCAGGCGTGACCCAGGCCGTCAGCGGGACCATGCTGCCCTTCATGACCGTCAGGCTGTCCGCGCTGAGGAAGATGCCGTCCGCCACGATCTCCGGCTGCCATACCGAGAACCGGCATTCGGCGGTCTGTCCGCGCGCGCTGCGGACCGTCAGCGTCGCTTCGCCGACGCCGCGCGCCTCCAGCGTGAACACGCCGTCCTCCACCGAGAGAACGCTGATGACCGCGCCGTTGTCCACGCGCCAGAGCAGGTCCGTTTCGGTGGTGTCCGCAGGCTCGAAGATGGTCTGCAGCGTGATCAGGTCGCCCGGATGCGGCCAGAATACTTCGTCCGCGCTCAGGCTGATGCCCTCCACTGCCCGCGCGCCGACCAGGGTCACCGTATAGCCCTGCGCCCTGGCCCAGGTCTCCGCCGCGCTGCCCGCGGTCACGTTGATCACGGTTTTCAGCGGGAACACGTTCTCGCCGAAGCTTTCCAGCGAGGCCGGCAGCGTGACCGACGACAGCGCATAGCAGCCCGCGAACGCCTTGTCCGGGAGCGCCGTCAGGCCCTCGGCAAACACGACCTCCTCCAGGTACGGAGAATTCATGAACGCGCCCTCGCCCATGCCCGCAAGCCCGGCGTTCAGGGTGACGGAGTGCAGCCGGCTGCCCTCGAACGCGTACGGCGCGATCATGGCCACCCCGTCCGGCAGGGTCAGGTGGTCATCCTGCTTATTGTGCGGATAGGCGATCAGCGTCCCGCCGTCCGCGCTGTAAAGCGCCTCGTTCACGACCTTCAGGTACGCGCCGCCGTCCGGCATATAGAAGTTGAATATGCGGTTCGCTCCCGTAAACGCCCGGGCCGTGACATGCTCCAGGCAGGAAGGCAGCTCTATGCCCTGGAGGGACACGCAGCCCGCAAACGCCCCGTCCGCGATGGAGCGGACCTGTGGCATATAGAGGTCCGTCAGGGAAGTGCAGCCGGAGAACATGCCCTCCGACAGCGACGTCAGGCTGTCCAGCGGTATGCCCTTCATGGAAACGTCCCCGGCAAAGGCGTACTTGCCGACAGAGGTGACGTTGGCGCCGAGATAGACCTCCTCCAGGTCCGGACAGTTGGCGAAGGCGCTGCGTCCCACGCTCGTCCAGTGGCTGCCGCCCATGACCTCGATCCCCTGCGGGAAATCCGAATACGCCGTGTTGACGACCCGCACGGAGGACCCGGCGAACGCCTCGTCGCCGACGGTTTCGATGGTGGCGGGCAGCGTGACGGTGGTCAGGCCCTTCTGCCCATAGAACGCGCGCGGACCGATTTCGGTCACCACGCCGCCGTTGATGTCGCAGGGAATCCAGACGGCGCCGACACCCGTGCCGGTGTAGCCCGTGATCCGGACCGTCGTATCCGTCACCTTCACGCCGTCATGGTAGAAGGGGCGGTCGATTTCCTCAAACGTGTACGGACGGTACGGCGCCTCCAGCGCCTGTCCGCTGGGGGTCAGTTCAGGACCCCAGACGGCATACAGCGTCAGGTCCCGGGTGCCTCTGTTGGGGAAATGCTCCGTCAGATCATACCCCAAGTTCGCCGCGGCCGTGATGATGTCCTCCCGGTTGTAGCTGTACGGGTCCTCCGACCAGCAGAGCAGCTCGTGGCACTCCTTGTAGCTGCCGGGCAGGTAGAGCACATCGCCGGCGGTAAAGGTCATCGGGCCGGGCTGCGTGCCGCCCATGGGGTCAAACGTGATGGTATGCCGGATCGCCTCGAAATCCAGCGAGTGCCGGTAGGCGAAGTCCTCGGCGGCGGTGCCCGCCTCGCCGATGAGCTTCGTCACCCGGGCCGGGAAGCAGTCGTCGGCGATGGAGGTCAGCACGCCGTCTTCGATGAGGTAAGGCACGCGGACGGCGGTCGCCGCGCCGTTGTAGCGGATCAGCCTCAGCTCGTTGGTATACTGCTCGATTTCATACGTGAAGTCGCAGCCGACCACCGCCGTCAGCGTCAGGTCATGCCGCGGCATGGTCCCGTTGACGGGGTCGAACGATTCGCCGTCCCCGGTGACCCAGCCGGTCACGGCATAGCCCTCCTTCGGGACGTAATCCGGCGCGTAGCCGATCCTTCCGCCCGCAGGGCAGCGGGCTTCAAACAGCACGGACTGACCGTTTTCGTCCAGGAAGCGGATGGTGTATTCGTTATAGGGGATCAGGTGGTCCGCGCACCAGGCTGAGAGCTTCGGGGCGCTGAGCGGACCGTAGATCCTGAAGCCGTCGGCCGCGCCGTCAAAATTGCCCTCGCCGATGCTCTTGATGTCCCCGGCAAACGTCACGGAGGTCAGGTTCCGGCAGTCGGTGACCGCGCGGTCCTCCAGCGTCATGCCCGAGGGGAAGGACAGCGTCTCGAGATAGCCGTTGCCGTAAATGCCGTACCGGCCGATATATTTGCTGCTGACGGACAGCTCAGCCAGCGCCTGCGGCCAGCAGACCAGGCGCGAGACGGTCCCCACGCGGCGGAACAGCGCCCCGCCTTCGGTGTAATACCCGGCCGCGTTGCCGGCGCGCATGCTGATGCTGGCCAGGAACGTCGCCCGGGTAAAGGCCTCGCCGTCGATGGACGTCAGCGTGGCGGGCAGCGACAGGTACCGCACCCCGGCGGGCACCGCGCCGGCGCTCAGCGCCGTCAGCGGCCGGCCGCCCAGCGAATCCGGGAGCGTCACGGCCAGGTCGTCCGCGGTGAGTGCCTCCAGCGTGGCCGCTTCTCCGTCGGTCTGATACCACAGGCTGCTCTCATCCGGGAGCCACGCCGCGTACAGGTCCAGCGGCGACACGACGGCGTTGGCGAATACGTACATTTCGGTCAGTCCGGGGTCGGTGTACCAGCCGCCGAAGATGTAGCCGCTGCGCGTCGGGGCGGCCGGCTCCGTCACCGTGCTGTCGGCGGTAACCAGCTGCATTTCCACCGCGGTTCCCCCGAGGCTGTGGAAGGTGACCGGATAGCGCGCGCCCTTGACCACCAGCGTCACGTGCGGCCAGTCGGTCGTCATCACCTGCGCCGGCACGCCGGCCTCTGAATCCACATACGCCACGATCAGCGGCGTCTCATAGAAGCACCAGCTGCCGATGGATGTGATGGTATCCGGCAGATAGACCGTGCGGAGGCCGGTGTACCTGAGGCAGCTCGACCCCAGCGACACCGCGCCGCTCAGGTCCACGCTTTTCAGCTGCCGGCACCCGTACAGCGCGCTGTCGCCCAGCACGTTGCCCGAGCCGCCGACGCTGACGGTCACGAGCGGCAGCTGCTGCAGGCTCGCCGTGCCGAACTGGTTACCGGAGCCCTCGATGCGCAGCGACGTGACCGGGGCGTTCTGGAAGACGTTCGTGCCAAACGTGTTGTTGCTGCCGGTGAGGCGGATCTCCAGCGCGCCGCTCTTCGTGCCCGCGTTGATAAAGCTGTTGTCACAGATGTTGATGCCGCTGCCGGTGATGCTGATCCGCCTGAGGCCGGTATCGTTCTGGAACGCGGAGTTGACGAGGTTGATATTGTTGCCCGAGAGCGTGACCTCCCGGAGCGTCGGGATTTCCTTGAAGGCGTCGCCCCTAATGATCAGCCCGTCCTGGTGGAAGTTGAGCTCCCTGAGCGCCGTATTCCGGAACGCCCACCAACCGATTTCCTTGATATTGGACGACAGGCGGATATTGCTGAGGGCGGAGCAGCCGGCGAAGGCGTTATCCGAAATCTTGGTCACCGCGCCGCTGATGAAGACGCTTTCCAGCGCCGTGCAGTCCACAAACGCGCCCACGGGAATGGTCTGCATGCCCGACGCGACCGACACGGTTTTGAGCCCCGTGCAGTTCTGGAACACATAGTTGCCCATCGTCTGCAGCGCGCCGGGCAGGGTGACGTGCGTGATCGAACGGCAGTCCATGAAGGCGGAGTTGTTGATGTTCGTCAGCCCGCCGGGCAGGTCGATGCCCTTCAGGGCCGTGCACTTGGAAAACGCGCTCGACAGGATGGTCTGCAGGCCGCCGGGCAGCGTCACCGATGTGAGCGACGTGCAGGAATTGAAGGCGTTGTCGCAGATCGAGCGCACGCCCGAAGGGATGTTGACCGTCTGCAGGGATGTGCAGCCGTTGAACAGCTTGGACTGGATGGAGATCAGGCCGTCCGGCAGGGTGACCGACTGCAGGGACACGCAGTTCTGGAAGCAGCCGTCCCCGACGACGAGGACGGACGACGGGATCGTCACCGTTTCCAGCGCGGTACAGCCGGAGAACGCGCGGTCGCCCACGTGCCGGACTGACCCGGAGATGCTGACGCTGCGCAGGTTTTTGCAGCCGGAAAACGCGCCGTCCCATACGGAGACGACCCTGTGGCCCTCCCACACGGCGGGGACAGTGACGCTGACCGCGCCTTCGTTGCAGCCGATGACCGCCACACAGTCCTCATAATAGGTGCTGGACTGGACCGGACCGCCGTTTTGCGAATAGTCGCGCACGTCCACCCGGATCCTGCCCGGTTCCGTAAACGTGAGCGGCTGGCCCGCGTACGCGCCGTTGTTGGAGCCCGGGATCACCGCGCCGTCCGGCACCAGCGGTTCCCAGTTGGCATAGACGGTCACGTCCTCCTCAAGGGGCTGGCTGAAGTCGAACTGCGAGAGCATCATGCTGTCGTACCAGCCGATGAAGCGGTAGCCCGGGCGCATGGGCGTTTCGGGGCTGACGGTTTCCCCGCGCAGCACGGTGTATGTATCAAACAGCGCGCCCTGGTTCATGCAGTCCACCGTCACAAAGCTGCCCGCCAGGCAGCGGTCCGTCCATTTGTGGATCGTGCCCTCCCAGTGGCGTTTGAAGATCTCCCATTCCGCGTCCACGATGGTGCCGCCCAGATACAGGCTCTGGTTTTCCCGGGTCACGCTGCTGCTTAATATGCCGACGTTCAGTTCGACCTCCAAAAAGCCGCGCACACGCACGTCCAGGCATTCCGGCGCGCTGGAATTGTATTTGAAGCCCACGCCGACGCCCAGGTCGAACACTGCCTCCGCCACGCGGATGGTCAGCTTTTCAATGGCCGAAAAACCGAGCTCCACGCTGAACGTCATCTCAGTGTACAGGCGGCCCTCGACCTTCGCCTCCAGTTCGCCGCCGCCCGAGAAGGAGCGGGTGGTCCGCCAAGTGCCGTTCTCATAGGTATTGAGAAACTGCCCCGTCAGGTTCACCGACACTGTCACTTCGCCATTCAGCGACGCGCACAGGTACAGTTCGGCCATCACAGACACCAGCGGCGTGCCGACCAGGGGGAGCCGCGCCACCCTCAGCTTCTGAAGCCCGCCGACCTGCACCTCGTCCGCGTCAAACGCGTTTTGCTTCGCAAACTCGTGCTCACCGGTGAACTCGACTTCGATCGAAACCGGCATCTCCAGGCCGATGGTCTGGCGGTCGATGCGGCGGTGCGAATAATCCACAGAAAACACCGATGTGATGTTGAGGCCCAGGGACACCTGAGCTTCCACGCCTGATGACTTCGCCAGATCTTTCGTCCGGAAGTTCAGCCTGAGCGGCACGGAGCGCTCCACATTCGCCGAGCCGCGCGTCTGCCCGCCGCCGGCGGACGAAGGCGCGATGATCTCCAGCCCATCGATCAGCGGCACGATGTGCGCCGTATCGACCGTAAGCCGGGCGTCGGACAGGTGGTATTCCTCCACCGTGTCCTCAAACGGACGGGTCTTGCACGCTGCCGATGCGCCGTTTTCGGTCAGCGTGACCGAAGTCACCGTCACGGCGACCCCGTGCTCTGGCAGGCCGTTCGGCGCGATATACAGGCCCTGGTTTTCCCTGATCAGTCTGGCCTCCGGCATGGGCACGAACAGCGCGCCGCCGTCCATCGTCACCCGGCCGCCCAGGTAGCTCAGGTCCAGGATGTCGTCAAAAAAGTCGTGCGGAGAAAGGTTGACAGCCTTCAGCCCGCGGTCCGAGGCGAACGCCAGTGCGGCGGCGCCGTTATACGCGCGCACGGTCAGCCCGGGACTGTCCGGGAACGCGAACAGGCTCACGTCGCCGATGCCGCTGGGCACGGTCACGTCCGTCAGCCAGGACATCCCCGCAAACGCCTCATCCGCCACGCCGCTCACCCAGTATCCGTCCACGCGCTCCGGCAGGGTCAGCGCCTCCTCCTGCGGTCCGGTGTACCCGGTCAGCTGCGCGGTGCCATCCGAAAGGCGCGTATACTGCCAGCCTCCCCCGGTGTCCTGCGCCGCAAAGGCCTGCGCCGGCAGCAGGGCCGCCAGCATCGCCAGGGCCATCATCAGGGCCAAAAGCCGCATCCGTCGGTTGTTCATCGCGTGTCCTCCTCCATGAAACGGTTATGAAACGGTCCGTGTACTGCGCGGTACCAGTATAATCATATTGTAGCACGTCCAAAATACCGTGTAAACGCTTACGCCGTCTTCTGTCAGAAGACTTTTGGCGCGATGGACGCGCGCTTTGGACGCCTGTTCCCCCATGGGTTCCCGGGCTTCCTTTCCCCGGACGCCGGGCGATCCTCCGCCGCGGGAAAGGATTGCCAAAACGACTGTAAACGGGTAAGATAGGGAACGCGATGACAGACAGGAAGGAGCGGGGCACTTGAAGAAGCGCGACAGGATCACCACCTCCCAGATGCTGGTCCGCATCCGTCAGAGCGGCCATTTCAGCGAGGCGATAGCGGTGCACGACGAGGCGGAGCAGCCCACCTTTTCGCAGTACCTGTACGAGCTGATGGAGGCGCGCCGCCTCTCCGCGCAGGACATGATCGGCCGCACCGGCATTCACCGCTCGTATTATTACGCGGTGCTTGCCGGGCAGAAGGTACCGCAGAAAAACGTCATCCTGCGCATCGCCCTGGGCATGCGCTGCAGCCTGAGCGAGTGCAACCAGCTGCTGCGGCTGGCCGGATTCAGTCCCTTGTATCCGCGGATGCGCCGGGATACGGTGCTGATCTATGCCGTGGACCACAAGTCCACGATCCAGGAAACCAACGAGATGCTGAACCAGGCGGGCGAAGAACCGCTGTACCGCTGACCGGAAACGGAATGATGCCATGCTGAACGATGAACACACGCTGCCGCAGGCCCTGCGTGAGCGGTATGAATGGCTGTCGGACCTCAAGGGCGGGGACGACATCATGGTCTGCGCCGCGCGCGACCGCCTGAGCAGGGAAAAGGTGCTGCTCAAGCTGGCGCTCACCCCCGCCGGCGCCGGACTGCTGAACAACGAATACGCCCTGCTCAGGCAGATCCACAGCCGGGACGCGGACTCAGAGGACGCGCGGAGCTTTCCCGCGCTCAGGGACAGCGGCGAAACGCCGGGGTTCTGGTTCGCCCGGGAGTGGATCGAGGGCCACACCGTGGAAGCGCTGGCCCAGTCCCCGCGGGAAATGCCCGGCATGGGCCGCGCCGCCGCGCTGGACTGCCTGATTTCCGTGACGGAGCGGCTGCGCTTTCTCCACGCGCTGCGCCCGCCGGTCATTCACCGGGACATCAAGCCCCAGAACGTCCTCGTGGACGTCTATGGGCAGTGCCGGCTGATCGACCTGGGCATTTCCCGGCACTATCAGCCTGCCGCGGACGAGGACACCGTAATCTCCGGCACCCGCGCCACCGCGCCGCCGGAGCAGTTCGGCTACCGCCAGACTGACGCGCGCAGCGACCTGTACTCCTGCGGCGTGCTGCTGCGCTACGCGCTGACCGGGGAGTATGACGAGCGCGCGGACGCATCACTGGACGAAGACCTGCGCCGCATCATCCGCAGGGCGACCATGTTCGACCCGGCGCAGCGCTATCAGTCCGCGGACGAGCTGCTCCAAGCGCTGCTCAACGCGCGCTTCCACACGGCAAAGCCCGCTACCCCGCCCCGCCGCAGGCGGCGTTGGCCGGTTGCAGCGGTATGTGCGCTGCTGGCCGTGCTGGCGGGGGTGGGCGTCCTCGCCCTGCGTCAGCGCGCCGCGACGGCGGCGGACCGGCCCTACACCTTCCGTGAGCCACTGATCGAGCAGGCGGTGCGCGCCGCGCTGCTCAAGCCCGATGGCGCGCTGACGCAGGCCGACCTGGACCAGGTGACCGCCCTGCGCATTTACGGGCGGCAGGTATTCCAGTATGAGGAGCAGTTCTGGCTGAGGGGCGAGTACGACTACTGCTACAACGACGCCTTCCGCGAGAGCGGGCTGTATGAGCAGAATGGCGGCATCACCAGCCTGGACGACATCCAGCGCATGCCGAACCTGAGCGAGCTGTCGCTGTACAACCAGAACATTTCCGACATTGAGCCCCTGCGCGGCACGGCCATCACGCGCCTTGGACTGGCGCACAACCCCCTCGCCTCGCTCGCGCCGCTCAGGGGCAATCCCAGCGTCATCAGCCTGAACATCAGCTGCCTGCCGCTGGACGGCCTGGGCGACGTCGCGACCCTGTCCGGGCTGCGCGAGCTGAACATCAGCGACCTGCACGTGAACAGCGTCGCGGCGCTCAGTTCCCTGCCGCTGCGCCGGCTGCAGATGTACGGGGTGAGCCTGCTGGACCCATGGGAGCTGGAGCGCTTTCCCGCGCTGGAGACGCTGGAGACGCAGAACCTGGACCTGAACGGCGTCAGCGCCCTTTCGCACCTGAGCCACCTCACGTCGCTGACCGTGACCCATCCGCTGGGGTTGCCGCTGCAGGCGCTGGAGCCGCTGAACATGCTCGAGCGGCTGTACTTTTACGGCGCCGAGACCAGCGTGCCCGAGACCGGCGCAGTGCGCCTGCCCAGCCTGCGCTACCTGGAGATGAACAACGGGCAATTCCCGCATTTCCGCTGGCTGGAGGGCATGCCGGCGCTCCGCGAGCTGGTCATTCTGCAGGCGGAATGCGATTCGCTGGACGGCCTGGCCCTGCCCCCGCATCTGGCGAGCATCGCCTGCGGCGAGCCGCTGGCCGGGCGGATCCGTATGGAATATCCTGGCAAAGCGTGGAATATAAACTAATTTTCTGCTTGCATTTTTCCCGCGCCTATGCTATGATAGCGGGAGTCAGCCGGCGCAGCCGTATCCTGTTCCGGCCTGGCAGCCCATTTGAACGGTCAGGAGGTGAACACAATGCCGAACATCAAATCCGCCATGAAGCGCGTGAAGGTTTCTAAGAAGAAGAACCTGCGCAACCGTATGATCAAATCCGGCGTCAAAACCGCCGTCAAGAAATACGAGGCCGCTCTGACCCAGGAGCAGCTGTCCAAGGCGTCCGCCGCGCTGGACAAGGCGGCGAGCAAGGGTGTCATCCACAAGAACGCGGCCAACCGCAAGAAGGCCCGCTTGGCCCGCAAGCTTGCCGCCGCGAAATAATCAGGCGTCCAAACCCACCCTCTATACCCGCTGTAATGGCGGGTTTATTTTGTTCGGTCCCCGACCGGACGGCCAAGGAGGCTCCCGCATGAAATGGCTGATCGCGTCCGACCTGCATGGGTCGGCCACCTGTACCGCGCTGCTGATGAAGCGCTTTGAGGAGAGCGGCGCCGCCCGGCTGCTGCTGCTGGGCGACATTCTGTACCACGGCCCGCGCAACGCGCTGCCAGAGGGTTACAACCCGCCGGCCGTGGCGGACATGCTCAACGCCATCGCGGCGCGCGTGTGCTGCCTGCGCGGCAACTGCGACAGTGAAGTCGACCAGATGGTGCTGCGCTTTCCGCTGACGGCCGACTACCTGTACCTGCCCGTCGGCGGCCATGTCTGCTTCGCCACGCACGGCCACGTCTACAGCGAAACGCGCCTGCCCCCGCTGGCCGAGGGTGACGTTTTTCTTTACGGCCATACCCACGTGCCACGCTGCGAAACGCTCAACGGCGTCACGTTCATGAATCCCGGCAGCGTGTCCATCCCCAAGGGCGGCAGCGGGCGCGGATACATGACGCTGGACAACGGCGTGTTCCGCTGGTATACGCTGGACGGCCGCCCGTGCAGCGCTTATACAGTCCCCGACTGAGAAGGCGCAAATGCAGCCTTGTCAAACCGCGCTTCACCCGTTATAATGAAGGCGTACCCACCGACCGGAAAGGAGAGAGAACAGGATGCTGACAACCGACGCTCTGCGCGCCTATGGCGCGAACGTGGACGACGGCCTGGCCCGCTGCATGGGCCGCGAGGACTTTTATCTGCGCCTGGTCAAGATGGCGCGCGCCGACGGGAACGTCGCCCGGCTGAAGGACGCGCTGGCCGCCAACGACCTGACCGCGGCGTTTGAGGCGGCCCATGCGCTGAAGGGCGTGACGGCCAACCTGTCCCTGACGCCCGTGCATACGCCCGTAGCCGAAATCACCGAGCTGCTGCGCGCGCGCACCCAGACGGACTACGCCCCCCTGATGGCGCAGATCTCAGCCGCCTGGGACGCCTTCATGGCACTGACTGACGACTGACATGTCGTTACGCGATCAGTTCAGCACCGTCATCTGGAACCGCGGGCAGGAATACTACCGGTCCAGCCGCGTGCTGGATTTCCGCGCCTCCGGCCGGCATTTTACCGCCACGGTATGGGGCACGAAAAAATACGCCGTCGACATGACGGTGTCCGAAGACCGCGTCCTCAGCGCCTCCTGCAGCTGTCCGTACGCCGCTGACGGCACGCGCTGCAAGCATATGGCCGCGCTGGCGGCGCGCGTCATGTATTACCAGGCCCGGGAGCGGAAGGTCACGCCCAAAACGGTCCATCCCTTCGGGCCTGAGGCAGAGGACGCGACGCCTTCAGCCGCCGGGTATTTCAGCGTGGACGACAGCTGTCGGCGCATCGAGGTCAGCGCCTCGGCGCTGGACCTGGCCCGGCAGTACATCACGGAGGGAAACAGCCGGCTCACCGGGATCGAGCACGGGTTTGTCAGTTACATGAACGAGCCCGCGCTGCGCATTTCCGGCCAGTTTACCGAAGGCAGGCTGACCGGCGGCCAGCGCGCGGTCATTACGCGCGACCGTATCTACGACGCCAGTTGCGACATCATCGGCTGCTATTCCGCCAACAACACCTACGGCGGGACCTGCCGCTGCTGCGAGCACGTACTGGCCACGCTGCTGCTGGCCCGGAAAGAGCTGGCCCGCCGCCCGCTCAGCTATGGCACGGACAAGGTGGGCGCCAGCCTGATGTCCTTTTTTGAGGACAGCGCGCCGCGCGGGGACATGCAGGACCGGACGCCGTCGGTGCGGCTGGAGCCGCGGGTGATCGCGGATGATTACGGCAAGGTGTTCGTGGATTTCCGCTGCGGCACCGACAAGCTCTACGTCGTCAAGAACGCCGCGGGACTGTTCAACGCCGAGCAGCGCCGCGAAAGCTATGAGGCGGACAGCCTGAAGATCGACTTTTCCCAGCTGACCTTCGCGGAGGACTGCCGCGCGCTGGCGGACTGGGCCAACGACGGCTTCGGCATGCAGTACGAAATCCTGCAGAACGCCGCGCAGACCAGCCGCGTGTCCCTGCGCCGGTCGGACCTGAACCGGCTGCTGCTGGTCGGCGCCCAGCTGGACAGCTTTTTCGACTGGGGCCTCGGCAGGACGCTGACCATGCTCGGCGCTTCCTTCCGCAAAGTCACCCTGCAAGAAGGCCGGCTGGACCTGACGTTCAAGGTCAGCCCCCGGCGCGACAAGAGCGGCAGCCTGATCGGCGTGAGCGTCACGGCCAACGTGCCGCCGCTGCAGTTCACCGAACGGTATATCTATTACCTCGAGGACGGACGCTTCCTCCGCGCGGACGCCGAAGCGCTGAAGCCCATCCGCCGCGTGCTGGAATCTGCGGGCGGCGGCGAAAACATCTCCTTCTCGATCGGGCACAACGAGCTGGCCGCCTTCTACCGCACCGTGCTGCCGACCCTGAGGCGCTGCGCCCAGGTCGTCGAGGTCGAGCCGGAGGCCATCGTCCGGTATATCCCGCCCGAGCCCGCGTTTTCGTTCTATCTGGATGTCCAGGACGGCAGCGTGCTGATGCAGGCGAAGGTGAGCTACGGTGACGAAGAGCACATGCTGTACGACGGCGAGATGCTCGGCCGCGACGCGCAGGCCGAGGCGCGCGTCGCGCAGAAGATCGCGCCGCTGTTCACCGAGTGGGACCCCGTCCGCCAGGAATACGCGCTGGAGGCGGACGAGGAGCGCCTGTACCGTTTCCTGACCGAGGACATGGACCTGCTGGCCTCGCTGGGCGAGGTGCACGTCACCGACCGCTTTGCCGCGCTCAGGGTGCACCGGCGCTGGAGCATCACCGCCGGCGTCAGCCTGGACAGCGGCGTGCTGAACCTGACCCTGCTCTCCGACGAGCTGAGCCAGGAGGAGCTGGCCGAGCTGCTGCAGGCCTACGCCGCGAAGAAGCGCTACCACCGGCTGAAGGACGGCAGCTTCATTTCCATGGCGCCGGAGGAGCTGAGCCAGCTGGACGCGCTGTTCGACGCCGCGCACGTGCCGCTCAAAGAATTCGTGACCGGGCACATGCACCTGCCCCAATACCGCGCGCTGTACCTGGACAAGGTGCTGGAGGAGCACAACGCCATCGTCTCCAACCGCAGCCGGCATTACCGTGAGCTGATCAAGACCTTCAAGACCATCGCCGATTCGGATTTCGAGACGCCCGAAAGCCTGCGCGGCACGCTCCGCCCCTACCAGACGGCGGGCTACCAGTGGCTGATGACGCTGTACCAGTGCGGCTTTGGCGGGATTCTCGCGGACGACATGGGTCTGGGCAAGACGCTGCAGATGATCGCCGTGTTCGAGCACCTGCGGCAGACGCGCCCCGGGGCGACGCACCTGGTGGTCTGCCCCGCGTCGCTGGTCTACAACTGGATCGACGAGATCCACCGCTTCGCGCCGGAGCTGAAGGCGACGCCGATCGCCGGAACACGCGACGCGCGGGCGGCGCTGATCGCCGGCGGGGAGCACGCGGACGTGCTGGTGACCTCCTATGACCTGTTCAAGCGCGACGTCGCGGCCTACGAGGCGCTCAGCATTGACATCGCCGTGCTGGACGAGGCCCAGTTCATCAAAAACCAGTCCTCCGCGGCGGCCAGGTCCGTCAAGGCGCTGCGCTGCGCGCACCGCTTCGCCATGACCGGCACACCGGTGGAAAACCGCCTGAGCGAGCTGTGGAGCATCTTCGACTTCCTGATGCCCGGCTTCCTGTACGGGTACGACGCCTTCCGCCGGGAGCTGGAAACCCCCATCGTCAAGCATGAGGACGGCCGGGCGCAGGCGCGCCTGCGCGGCATGGTCGCCCCCTTCGTGCTCCGCCGGCTCAAAAAGGACGTGCTGCGCGACCTGCCCGCGAAGAACGAGGAGCAGCGCCGCGTGCCGCTGGAGGGCAGGCAGCGCAAGCTGTACGACGCACAGGTGCTGAAGCTCAAGCGCCTGCTGAACGACACGTCCGACGAGGACTTCCGCCACAGCAAGATCCAGGTGCTGGCCGAGCTCACCCGCCTTCGTCAGATCTGCTGCGACCCATCGCTGCTGTACGACCCCTACGAGGACGAATCCGCGAAGCGCGACGCGCTGATGGAGCTGCTGACCACCGCCGTGGCCGGCGGACACAAGGTGCTGGTGTTTTCCCAGTTCACCAGCATGCTCAGCCTGATCGAGGCCGACCTGAACCGCGAAGGGCTCAGCTACATGCTGCTCACCGGCGAAACGGACAAAAAGGAGCGCCTGCGCCTGGCGAACAGCTTCAACCAGGACCAGACCAACGTCTTCCTGATTTCCCTGCGCGCCGGCGGCACCGGTCTGAACCTGGTCGGCGCGGACATCGTGGTGCACTACGACCCGTGGTGGAACTACGCGGTCGAGCAGCAGGCCACCGACCGCGCGCACCGCATCGGGCAGACCCGCGCGGTGACCGTCTACAAGCTGATTGCCAAGGACACTGTGGAGGAGCGCATCGTCGCGCTCCAGGACTCAAAACGCGACCTGGCGGAGGGTATCCTGTCCGGCGACAGCGTGTCGCTGAAGGACCTGAGCCGTGAAGATCTGCTGGAGTTAATCGGTTCATGATCAAAAAGACGCTGCTCTCCCTGACGCAAAGGCGCAGGAAAACAGCCCGCGCGCCCATGGATATGACGCGCGGGCCGATGCTCAAAAACGTGCTGCTGTTCGCGTGGCCGCTGATGCTGACCGGCATCCTGCAGCTGCTGTTCAACGCGGCGGACATGATCGTGGTCGGCCGGTATTCCGGCGATCAGGCGCCGCAGGCGCTGGCCGCCGTCGGGTCGACCGGCTCGCTGATCAACCTGCTGATCAACGTGTTTATGGGCCTGAGCGTCGGCGCGAGCGTGCTGGTCGCGCAGCGCTGGGGCGCGGGCGATCAGCCGGCCGTGAGTTGCGCCGTGCACACGTCCGTGACCGTGGCGCTGTTGTCCAGCATACTGGTCGGGGCCGTGGGCGTGCTGTTCGCGCGCCCGCTGCTCAAGCTGATGGACAGCCCGGACGACGTCATCGACCTGGCCGCGCTGTACATGCGCATCTATTTCCTGGGGATGCCGGCCAACATGCTGTACAATTTCGGCGCGGCAGTGCTCCGCGCGGTCGGCGATACGCGCCGGCCGCTGTACTACCTGACCATTGCCGGCGTGGCCAACGTGCTGCTGAACCTGCTGCTGGTGATCGTGTTCCATATGAGCGTGGCGGGCGTAGCCATCGCGACCGTCGTCAGCCAGACCATCAGCGCCGTGCTGGTCATCCTGTGCCTGCACCGCACGCACAGCGCCATTCACCTGGATTTCCGCCGGCTGAAGATCCACATGCCCGAGCTGAAGGCCATCCTGCGCGTCGGCCTGCCCGCCGGCCTGCAGGGCAGCCTGTTTTCCATTTCCAACGTCCTCATTCAGGCGTCCGTCAACAGCTTCGGCTCCATCGCCATGGCCGGCAACACCTCCGCCAGCAATCTGGAGGGCTTCGTGTACACCTCCATGAACGCGATCTACCAGGCAGACCTGACCTTCGCCAGCCAGAATTACGGCGCGGGCAAGCCGGACCGCGTCCGCAGGGTCATGTGGGTCTGCCTGGGCGCGGTGGCGGTGATCGGCTTCGCGCTGGGCATGGCGTTCCTCGCGCTCGGCGCGCCGCTGCTGTCCTTTTACAACGGGCAGAAGGAGGTCATCGAATACGGCCTGATGCGCATGCGCGTGATCATGCCCTTCTACTTCTTCTGCGGGATGATGGACACGATGGTCGGGCAGCTGCGCGGCGTGGGCTGCTCCATCCTGCCGATGATCGTCAGCCTGAGCGGCGCGTGCCTGCTGAGGATCGTGTGGATCCTGACGGTGTTCGCCGTGCCGGAATGGCATACGCTGACGGTGCTGTACATTTCCTACCCGATCTCCTGGGCGGTGACGTTCCTGGCGCACCTGCTCTGCTGGCGGCTGATCTCGCCCAAAGCCCTCCGGCTGATCACCCCGGACCCGCCGCAGCGGTGAGCGCTTCGCCGCTGTCCGGCCCGGCGGCAGTCTGGCACACCGCGGCCGCGAGCGCCAGGTCCAGGCAGCTCAGCGCCGGGTGCGCGTTGATCCACGCGACCGCGCGCGAATATCCCTGCGCGAACTGCGCGTAGATCGCCGCCGTTCCGGCGCCGTCCTGTCCGGACTCCGGGCGGGACCCGGACTCCGGGCGGGGCACTGACTCAGGGCGGGGCACTGACTCAGGGCGGGGCCCGGACTCCGGGCGGGGCCCGCACTGCGGGTGGAGGAGGGCGCGGAGGCTCTCCATGGAGGTCGTCTGCTTCAGCAAACATATCATGATCAGCTGCGCCAATGCGGCGCGGCTGTATTTTTTGCGTTCCGGCCGGTCGACCAGGCCGTTTTTGACATAGCTGTTGACCATGCCCGCCGTCAGCGGCGCCACGGCCGGACAGTCCGCCCAGGCCTGAGCCGTCAGGCTCAACACCTGGTCCAGATACAGCCCGAACGCCGGCAGCTCCTCCCAGGCCGGCAGCCCGACATTCTTCACCACCTGCGCCATGCGTCTCCCCCTCCCGTCAAGCATCAGCGGTTTTCATGGCACATCATACCACATCCAATATGTAAAAGCAATAAAAACCTCTTGACAAGGATTTCAATCCGTGATAATCTAAAATCGTATTTTAGATTACGTGAATGGAGGTTTTAGCTATGAGTCCGAACATCACCCTCTGGGGAGATTCCATCGGCAAGGGCGTGATCTATCATGCGGGCCGCCGGCGCTACTGCCTGGCGCCCGACCGGGCCACCAGCCTGCTGAGCGCGGACGGGCTCCGGATAGAAAACAACGCCCGGATGGGGGCAACCATCCGGGAAGGGCTGGCGGACTTCCGCGCGTCCGCAATGACGCCCGGCGGCGTCACGGTGATCGAGTACGGCGGCAACGACTGCGACCTGGACTGGGACGCCGTCGCCGCGGATCCCGTGTCCTTTCACGATGGCAAGACGCCGCTGCCGCTGTTTCGCGAAACGCTCCGGCAATTCATCGCCGAGGCGCGCGCGCGGGGCCAGCGCCCCATCGCGGTGATCCCGCCGCCGCTCGAAGCCGGCCGGTATTACCGCTGGGTCGCGCGAAACCGGGACGCGCGGCAGATCCTGCGCTACCTGGTGGACGTGCAGCATATTTACCGCTGGCACGAGCGGTACGCCGACGCCGTGCGCGAGGAAGCGCAGGCGCTTCAGTGTCCGCTGCTCGACCTGCGCACGCCGTTCCTGAACGTGCGCGATCTGCCCGCCCTGATCTGCGAGGACGGCATTCATCCCAACAGCGCCGGCCAGCGCCTGATCGCGGATACGGTCCGCGCCACGATGGCGGTGCAGGCCGCGGGCTGACGCTTCAGTCCGCTGCGCCCTCACCCCAGGCCTTTTCCGCGGTGCGGACCAGCTGCCGGCCGGTCAGCCAGCACAGCGCCAGCAGCGGTACGCTCAGAATGAGTGTATACAGCCAGGCGCTCATGCCGGTTGAGATCAGGAAATAGCTGACTACCGCCAGCGCGACGAGCACGCCCCAGCTGATCAGCAGCCCCATCAGCACGCCGGAGGACTGCTTGATCGCCTCATTTTCCGTGACCCAGTCCAGGCGCGGGTGCTTCACGTCCCTGGCGAGCGCCAGCGCGGTGGTCATGAAGCCGTACAGCAGGCAGATGACCAGCGCCAGCGCGGCATAGCCCCTGAAATACGGAAACAGGAGCATGAGCGTGACCGTGCCCGCCACCGTGCCCACCGCGGAAAGACCGAACGACACCGCGAGCTTGGCCAGCACCCGCGTGCGGGCCGTGATCGGCAGCGCCAGGTAAAAGTCGTGTCCGCGCCCCTCGCGCGACACCGCCGAGGCGGCCGCGGGATTGATGCCCATCATATACCCCATGACGAGCGCCATGCCGCCCACGATCAGGCTGGGCGGGAACTGCGACTCCAGCGCCCGGATCGCGCTCTGATCGACGCCTCCTGCGCGGACGATGCCAAAGTAGAGCGCCGCGACCATGAACACCGGCATGAAGGCGGTAGGCAGCGTATTGACCGCGTAGCTGGATACGCGCACCAGCGAGCGCCACTCCCTCTGGCAGCACGCGGCGAACACCGACGCCTGCCGATAGGATGACGCGCCTGCCCGCGCGCGCCGCACGGGCGCTGTGCCCGTCTCCCCCTGCAGGAGGGACAGCCCGCGGTAGAAGTAGCCCAGCACCCAGACCGTCAGCGCCGCGGCCGCCGCGCTCACGCCCACGAACAGCAGCAGCTGCCCAATGTCGCCGGTCAGTCCGGCCGCGGCCCACCTGAGCGGCGGGAAGAAGCTGAGCATCGCCTCGATGATGCCCTGCCGGCTGATCAGCATTTCGGTGACCGCCCCGCTCAACTCGCCGTTTTCCCCGGTCGCCATGCCCATGCCGAAGCACACCGCCATGTACGCCGCGAGCAGGATGATGCCGCCGACGGTCGCGACTGTTTCCCTGTGCTTCCACAGCGCCGAAATGCGGATCAGCAGCGTCGACACCCAGGTGACCACGATCACCGGCAGTACGGACAGGAAGAGCCACACGACGAGCAGCCGCACATAATACAGCGGCGCCTCATGCAGCTTGAGGGCGTAGATGATGCCCGCAGGCAGCAGGATCAGCGCGTTCACGCAGGTCTCGCTCAGCCACACCTGGGCCAGCCGCGCGCTGAGCAGCGTGCGGGTGCGGATGGGCAACGCCGCCAGCATGACCGCGTCGCGGTTGAAATACAGCGCGCTCATGACAAAGAAGAACGCCATCACCAGCGTGCCGAGGGCCCCGAGGGCGACCGCCAGCCCGGGCATCAGGTCCGCCAGCCCCATCGGGATCAGCGCGTCCATGATCGCGTTTTCCACGCCGACCAGGAATACCAGCAGATACACGATGAGTACCGCCGCGCCGAACAGCTGCAGCAGGCGCTTTTTATTGTTTTCCTTCAGCTGTGCCCGGATGTGCCGCGGCTTGTAATCCGCGTAGCGGGAAAGCAGCTGCAGGCGCATCAGCGCCGCGAATTCCTTCAAGCCTCGTCGCCCCCTTCTTCGGTCCGGGAGAGGAACAGCTCCTCCAGCGACGCGGCGGACGCGCCGGCGCGAAGCTCGTCCAGCGTGCCCTCGGCGATCAGCCGGCCGTGGTCAATGATGCCGATGCGCGTGCAGAGCTTTTCCGCCACCTCCAGTACGTGTGTGGAAAAAAACACGGTGTTCCCCGCCGCGCAGTGCGCCTTCATTTCTTCCTTCAGCAGGTGGCTGGCGCGCGGGTCCAGGCCGGTCAGCGGCTCGTCCAGGATCCACAGCGGCGGGCGGTGGATCAGCGCGCCGATCACCGCGAGCTTCTGCTTCATGCCGCGGGAGTAGGACCGGATCTGGCTGTCCGCGGCCTCCTTCAGGTCGTAGACGTCCAGGTATTTTTCGATGTGCGCCCGGCGTTCGGTCTCGCCCACCTGATAGATATCCGCCATGAAATTGAGATATTCGCGCCCCGTCAGCCGGTCGTACAGGTCGTTGCCGTCGGGCACGAAGCCGATGGCGCGCTGCGCAGTGATCCGGTCTTCGGCCATCGGACGCCCGTTGACGGTGACCGTGCCCTCGTCCGGCTGCAGGATGCCGGTCAGCAGCTTGATCGTCGTCGTCTTACCCGCGCCGTTCGGGCCGATAAACCCGTACAGCTCCCCGCCGCCGACCTTCAGCGTCAGCCCGTCCACGGCCTTCTTGCCGTTCTTCGCATAGGTTTTTGATACATTCAGCAGTTCGATCATATTTTCCTCCGCGTCGTCGCTCAGCGCGTATGCGCCGAAGTGCTGTCAGTCCGTTTGCGCCGCGCCATTATACCATTCCTCTTACGCGCGCGCAAGGGGTGGCAAGAGTGGAGAGGGGACGCAGGGGGGGCCGGACCGGCGGAATAATCTCCGGATATTCCCGCATAATCTCCGGATATTCCCGCAAAAAACGTTTGACATTCAGAAAAAAGGATGATATTATATCAAAGTTGCCTGCTTTGCAGGCGTTGTTTGAGTGTGTGGCGGACGCCGCCGCTCAGACAATTGACGACGACTATATATTCCCGAGGGTTGCGGGGATGTTATAGGAGGAATCCCCCTCGACATACAGAGGGGATCCGATCAATTACGGGAGGTGCTCTCATGCCCACGATCAATCAGTTGATCCGCAAGGGAAGGGAAAAAGTGGTCAACAAGTCGACTGCTCCCATCCTGCAGGGGTGTCCGCAGAAGCGCGGCGTCTGCCTGAGCGTCAAAACCACGACGCCCAAGAAGCCGAACTCCGCTCTGCGCAAAATCGCGAGAATCCGTCTGACGAACCAGATTGAAGGTACCTGCTACATTCCGGGTATCGGTCACAATCTGCAGGAGCACAGCGTGGTGCTCATTCGCGGCGGCCGTGTTCGCGATCTGCCCGGCGTCCGCTACCACATCATTCGCGGCGCTCTGGACACTGCCGGTGTTGCGAAGCGCAATCAGGGTCGTTCGCTCTACGGCGCAAAACGTCCCAAGAAGTAACGGCGGACATTCCGCGACCGGCCCGGCGCATATCGCTGTCAGGGCAGTCTGGGCAGGCGTCCCATTTTCTGGAACGGGAAATGCGGGCAAAGCGCCTGTGACCAAGCTTGTCCGGCACCGCACAAAGTTCGGAGCGGCGCGATGCTGACGCGCTGCGGACGATCGACCCGGCCGCATGGCGGAATGACACGCCCCCATTGTTAAGGAGGGAAACTATGCCCCGTCGTGGATTTATCCCGAAGCGCGAGGTACTGCCGGATCCTGTATACGGGACCGTGGTGGTCACCAAATTGATTAACCAGATCATGCTCGACGGCAAGCGCGGCACGGCCCAGCAGGTGTGCTACGACGCGTTCGAGATGATCAGGACGAAGACTGATAAAGACCCCAACGAAGTGTTCCAGGCGGCGCTGAACAACGTGATGCCGCAGCTGGAAGTCAAAGCCCGCCGTGTCGGCGGCGCGACCTATCAGGTTCCTATGGAAATCCGCCCCGAACGCCGTCAGACCCTCGGCCTGCGCTGGATCGTTGATTTCAGCCGCACCCGCGGTGAGAAGACCATGTCCG
>CAMNEH010000033.1 GCA_946536315.1 uncultured Clostridia bacterium | reverse complement strand
GGGGCTGTTCGCCTTCGTACACATAACCGCACACCTTGCAAATCCACTTCATTTTTCTGTACCTCCTTCGATATGGTGGGGACCTGAAACGGTCCAGAACTGTTCGCGGCGACAGTGGCCGCAGATTGTTTCCGCTACTATTCTACCATAAGTTGACGGGTTTGAAAAGATTAACCGCTCATCTGTCTGGCTTTGTCCATCGCCGCCCGCGCCGCGCTGATCACGCTGCCGCGGAAGGCTGAGTTCTCCAGCGAGGCGACGGCCTCGATGGTGGTGCCGGCGGGAGAGCAGACCATCTCGCGCAGCTCGGCGGGGCTTTTGCCGCTCTCGCGCAGCAGCGCGGCGCTGCCGTACAGCATCTGCGCGGCCATGCGTACGGCCTGGTCCCGGTGCAGGCCGCCTAATACGCCCGCGTCCGCGAGGGCGTCTACAAACATGTACACGTAGGCCGGCGCGCTGCCGCTGATGCCGATCACGGCGTTCAGCTGGGCCTCCGTGACGGTCTCGGTCCGGCCGAGAACGGACAGGACGGCCACCGCACTGTCAAACGCGGCGTCGGTCACGGCAGCGCCGCGGCATACGGCAATCATGCCCTCGCCGATCAGGGCAGGCGTGTTGGGCATGGCGCGGATCACCTGCAGGCGGCCCTCCGTCAGCGAGGTGAGCTGTTCCAGGGTGTAGCCGGGGGCGATGGAAATCAGGCAGGCGCCGTCCCGTACGGCGGGGCGGATGTCGGCCAACACGGCGGGATACTGCTGGGGCAGCACGGCCAGGATCACGATGTCCGCGTCCCGGACGGCCGCGGCGTTGTCGCGCGCGCAGGGCAGGGGAAAGGCGCGGAGCGAAGCGGGCAGTTGTCCGGTGGTGTTGGTCAGCGTCAGACGCCAGCGCCCTTCGGGCTGGCGCGCGAGCCCGCCGGCGATCGCCGCGCCCATCTTGCCGGTCCCAAGTATGGCGATGTTCATCGAAAACCTCCTTTGGTCAGACGTTCAGCGTTTTTATTCGTCGTTTTCCCGTTCCATCAGGGTTTTGACACGGAGCGAGGCAGCATAGGCCTCGTTTTTGCGGACGCCCTCTTCCTGCAGGCGCTGCCGCGCGTCGCGCAGGGAAACGCCGTCCAGCATCAGCGAAAGCAGCCTCAGCTCGGGGGTCAGCGTGGGCGCGGGCGTGTCCGGCGCAGGCAGGGGTACTTCGCGAAGGTCGAGCACGACGCAGTATTCACCCTTTTCCGTCTTCTCGTTCTGCCGCAGCTGTTCGAGCACATCCTCGGGGGTCCCGCGCAGGGTCAGCTCGTGCAGCTTGGTCAGGTCGCACGAGGCGCTGACCCGCGCCTGCGGCAGTACGCGCGCGACGGCCGCCATCAGGTCGATGATGCGGAAGGGGGACTCGTGCACGATGGCGGCCTGCGTGCCGATCATGGCGCGCAGCTTCTCCTCGAGCGGCTTCTTTTCGCGCGGCAGGAAACCGTAAAAGGTGAATTCCGTCACGTCGAACCCGCTGACGGACAGCGCGGCCGCCAGCGCGGTCGGGCCGGGCACCGCCACCACCGGGATCCCGTTTTCGGCGCACAGCCGGGTGAGCGTCATGCCCGGATCAGATACGCCGGGCGTGCCGGCGTCTGTGACGAGCGCGACGTCGATGCCCTCGCTCAGCATCCGGGCGACGATCTCCTGCGCCTTGTCGCGCTCGTTGTGGCGGTGGCAGGAGGTCAGGGGCGTGTGGATGCCAAAATGGCTGGTCAGCTTCATCGTCACGCGCGTATCCTCCGCGGCGATCAGGGACACGTTCCGCAGCGTCTCGACTGCGCGCGGACTCATATCGCCCAGGTTGCCGATCGGCGTGGCGACGACATAGAGCGTCATGGCATGCCCTCCTCTGCGGATACTGCCGGGGCTGTCCGTCCCCGGCACAGATTCAAAAATCCCGGCTGAAGAAACCAGCCGGGATTTGAACACCCCCAATGGGATTCGAACCCATGTTTCCGCCTTGAGAGGGCGGCGTCCTAGGCCTCTAGACAATGGAGGCAAATGGCTGGGGAACAAGGATTTGAACCTTGACAATACGAGTCAGAGTCGTAGGTGCTGCCGTTACACCATTCCCCAACACTCGTGAGACAACCGTGAGGCTCACTCACAGGTGCTATTATAGCGCGGGACGCGGCGCTTGTCAAGCGTATTTTTTGGAATCTTTTGAAAACAAAACCCGTCCCCTGATCCAGGAGACGGGAAAGGAACGTTGGACCTTATTAATACTTGCGCTTACGGGCTGCTTCAGCCTTCTTCTTGCGCTTCACGCTGGGCTTTTCGTAATGCTCACGCTTACGAACCTCTGCCAGTACGCCCGAGCTCTGCCGCTTAAAGCGCTTCAGCGCGCTTTCCAGAGACTCGTTTTCCTTGATCCGGATCTCAGACACCTTGTTTCCCTCCCTTCGCCACTCTCGCCTGGACATCGCTGTTTTCCACAGCGGATTGGCGACCGTGGACATATTATAGCGCGTTCGGGGCCATGCGTCAACTCTTTTTTCTGGCTGATTTCAGACCGCTCATTTCAGCCCGAAAACCGTCGGAAGGAAGCAGCTCAGGTAAAAAATCCGCCTTGCCAGCCAACGGGTTTTGGCGTATAATAATATGAATGAAGCGCGAAAGGAGAAACGCTGTATGTCCTGTACGACAGTGCTGGTCGGCAGAAAAGCCAGCAACGACGGATCGACGATGATCGCGAGGACGGACGACGGGCATTTTGATGTAAAAAAGCTCGTGACCGTGCCGCCGGAAAAACAGCCGCGAAAATATAAGAGCGTGCTTTCCCATGTGGAGGTAGCGCTGCCTGAGCAGCCGCTGCGCTATACCGCCTGCCCGAATGTGGACGGCAAGGAGGGGCTCTGGGCAGCGACCGGTATGAACGAGGCGAACGTCGGCATGACCGCGACAGAGACCATTACCTCCAACCCGAGGGTATTGGCCGCGGATCCGCTGGTGACGCTGCAAAAGGCGCACGGCCGGGAAAAGGAAGTCCCTGGCGGCATCGGCGAGGAGGATATCGTCGTGCTGGTGCTGCCCTACATCCGCTCCGCGCGCGAGGGCGTATTGCGCCTGGGCGCGCTGCTGGAGCAATATGGCACGTACGAGTCCAACGGCATCGCCTTCAATGACGAAAATGAGGTCTGGTGGCTGGAGACGATCGGCGGTCACCACTGGATGGCCCGGCGCGTGCCCGACGAGGTCTGTGTGGTCATGCCCAATCAGTTCGGTATGGACAGCTTCGATCTGGACGACGCGTTTGGCGCTCAGACGGCGCATCTGTGCTCCGCCGACCTGCGCGAATTCATCCGCGACCATCATCTGGACCTGAACCAGGACGGCGTCTTCAACCCGCGGAATGTGTTTGGCTCGCATACGGACATGGACCATGTGTACAATACGCCGCGGGCCTGGTTCATGGGCCGCTTTCTCGCGCCGCGCGCGTACCGCTGGGACGGGGAAAACGCCGAGCTGACCCCGGAAAGCGACTGCCTCCCCTGGGCGCTGCGCCCGGAGCGCAAGCTGGCTGTGGAGGATGTCAAATACCTGCTGTCCGCGCATTACCAGGGCACGCCCTACAATCCCTATACCGGCCAGGATACCGGCAAACGCGGCATGTACCGCTCCATCGGCATCAACCGCACGGGCGTGACGACGGTCTGCCAGGTGCGCGGCTACGCGCCCGAGCGCGTCAAGGCGCTGGAATGGGTCTGCTTCGGCCCGACCACGTTCTCCGCCCTGCTGCCGGTGTACCCCAACACAGAGCGCATGCCGAAGTATTTGAGTGGCGTGACGCTGGATACTTCCACGGACAACCTGTACTGGTGCAGCCGGCTGATTGCCGCGCTGGCGGACCCGATCTTCGCCGACGCGATTCAGGCGGTGGAGCGCTATCAGAACGCCGTCGCCGTGGAGGGACGGCGGATCGTCGCGGAGTACGACCGCCGCATCGCGGAAACCGGCGACGACGCGCTGATCTCCGAGGCGAACGAAAAGCTCTGCGATATGGCGCGCAAGCAGACCACGCAGGCGCTGACCGGGCTGACGCTGGAGGCCAGCAAGCACATGAAGAACGGATTCAATCTGGCGGACAATTAAGGAACCGCTGATTGATTCAGCCTTTCCTTCATGACGCTTTTGCTGGACAATCGTCCGGCAGAGGCGTATACTGTGGCGAAAGATACCGCCGGAGGTGTTGCTGTGCTTTTCAGTAGTATGGAGTTTCTCCTGTTCTTCCTGCCCGTGGTGCTGGGGGTCTATTTCCTGTTGCCGCTGAAGGCCCGCAACTACTGGCTGCTGCTGGGCAGCCTGTTCTTCTACGCCTGGGGTGAGCCGGTCTATGTGGTGATCATGATCCTTTCGATCGCCTTCAACTATTTCCTTGCGCTGCGCATCGAGGAGCTGGCCGGGAGCAAGGCGGCCAGGAAGCTGGTGTTCGTTGTCGCGATCGCGCTCAATCTGTGTACGCTGTTCGTGTTCAAATACCTGGGCTTCCTGACAGGCACGGTGCGTACGCTGTTTCCTGCCTCGCAGAGCTGGCTCCCGAACATCAGCATTGCGCTGCCGATCGGCATCTCTTTTTTCACCTTCCAGGCGATGAGCTATGTGATCGACGTCTATCGCGGCACACCCGCGCAGAAGAACATCGGCTATGTGGGGCTGTATATCTCCTTCTTCCCGCAGCTGATCGCCGGTCCGATCGTGCGGTACACTACGATCGAAAAGCAGCTGACGGAGCGGAAGGTCACCTTCAACACGTTCTCCAAGGGCCTGATCCGCTTCATGGTGGGCTTCAACAAAAAAATCCTGCTGGCCAATACGCTGGCCAACGTCGCGGACCTGGCCTTCTCCTCGACCGGCAACAGCGTGCTGATGGCCTGGCTGGGCGTGATCGGCTATTCGCTGCAGATTTACTTCGATTTCAGCGGTTATTCTGATATGGCCATCGGCCTGGGCGGCATGTTCGGCTTTGATTTTCCAGAGAACTTCGACCACCCGTACGCCTCCGCGACAGTGACGGAATTCTGGCGCAGGTGGCATATCTCCCTGGGCAGCTGGTTCAGGGACTACGTCTATTTCCCGATGGGCGGCTCGAGGGTCCGGAACAAGGGCCGGCTTGTGCTCAACCTGATGGTCGTGTGGCTCCTGACGGGCATCTGGCACGGCGCCAACTGGACGTTCATCCTCTGGGGCGTGCTGCTGGGCCTGGTGGTGGTGACGGAAAAACTCAACGGTATTCCGCAGAAGCGCAAGTCGTGGTCCGGATTTCACAAGACCGTCTACCGGCTGTGGACACTGCTGGTGATCATGCTGGGCTGGGTGCTGTTCAGGTCGGAGTCGCTGCCGGCAGCGTGGACGTACCTGCGGTCCATGTTTGGCATGTCAGGCGCTGCGCTGATTGACGACGCCTTTATCTTCAATGCCCGGGAGTATATCGTGTATCTGGTCTTCGGCATTCTGTGCTGCCTGCCGGTCAGCGCGTGGCTCCAGAAGAAGGTTTATCCCCGCCGGCCGACAGTGGGCGAAGTGGTCATGAGCGTCACGGACGTGATCCAGTTTATCCTGTTCATTTTCAGCTTCACCTTCCTGGTCATGAACGCGCACAATCCGTTCATCTATTTCAACTTCTGAGGTCGGGCGACCATGAAGAAGGTCTATCTTCATCAAAAAATCAGAATGGGGATCGCGGCTTGCTGCCTCGTGGTTTTCTTTGTGCTGTCTGTGGCGAACGCGCCGATGTACGCGGGCCCGCTGACCGCCTGGCTGAATAAGAAAACGACGTTCGCGGAGATGGCCGGAGAGATTTCGGACGCCTATATCTCTGACCGGATCTGGGCCAAAACCCAGCTGAACGAACTGAACGGCCTGTTTGCCAGGGTGACCGGGCGCAGGGTGCACAAGGGCGTCACGATGCTGAACAACGAAATGCTGGTTTATACCGAATCGGAACCGGTGCGCGACATGTCGGCGCAGGCCAGGCGCGTGGGAGAATTTTCCGATTATCTGAGCTCGCTGGGCATCCCTTTTCTCTATGTGCTCCGTCCGGACAAGATCGACATGGGCGGCACGCTGCTTCCGGCCGGACTGCACGACTATTCCGTCGAAAACGGGACAAGAATGCTGGAACAGTTAGCGGAAAACGGGGTGCGCACCTATGACCTGCGCGAAAAGATCGCGCTGACGCCGGAACAGATGGCCGAGTTTTTCTTCTGGACGGACCATCACTGGACGCCGCACGCGGCGTTCACAGCGTTCGGCTTCATCGTGCGGGAACTGCAGCAATTCGATCCGACGATCGACGACAGCCTGACGAATGTGAAAATGTGGCAGCGCAGCATCCTGCGTTTCTGGCTCCTGGGTGCGCAGGGAAAGATCGTGGGCAAGCTGTACGACGGGACGGATCACCTGATCTGGTACGCGCCGCAGTTCAGCACCCAGATGTCGTGCGTGATTCCGTCCCGGGGAACCGTGCGGCGCGGCAGCTACGTGCAGGTCAATATCGACCAGAAATATCTGGAAAGCCGGAATTACTATGAGGACGACGCCTACAACGTTTACCGTGACGGCGACCTGCCGCTGGTGGAATATCACAACGCGGACGCCCCGAACCGGAAAAAACTGCTGCTGATCAAGGATACTTTCGGACTGCCCATGCAGTCGATGTTCGCGACGGTCTTTCAGGAGGTCGACGTCATCGATCCGCGGTATTATACTGCGTCGCGGCTGGCGGAATACTGCGCCGATACCCGGCCGGATTATGTGGTCCTGATGGCCAACGCTTCTCTGGCGGCGGCGGACAGCTATTCGGAGTTTGGCGTGTCCGAGGCGAAAAAAATCCCCGTGAACGGAAAATGGACCAAGATCCTGAACCAGTTCCCGGTGCAGCTGAGGGCGTCCGATGACAACACCCTGAACGTGCAGATCCCCGTCCGCCTGCAGCACGGAAAGACCTACCGGCTGTCCTTTGACAGTATCTCGGTGCTCGCTGGCGGCGCCGAGGGCGTCAGCGTGGCGGTGGTCAGACAGTCTAACGGCGCCCTGGCGCAGCATCAGATTTTCGATGTGGGGTACTGCAACGCTCAGGGCGGGGGAGAGTGGACGTTCACGATCCCCTCAGACAGCGAGAGCTACTCGCTGCTGCTGTATTCAGGCATCTATGGCCAAACGGCGGGGACGTCCATCAAGATGACCAACGTGGTGATTTCAAGGCTGGACTGAGCCTGGCAGACACGCGGCTGCGGACGCTGCGATGTTTCAGATTGCGCCAGACACGAATGCAGCGTTCCACACCATGCCTCCGCGAATCAGCGGGAAGGATGAAAGCACGGAGCGGGACCGGATAGGGGAGAATCACCATGCGAGGGATCGCCATAAGGAGCCGAAAACTACTGTATGCCTGGACTGAGACAGCCGGTCGATGGCTGTTGTTCATCTGCCTGTCGGCAGCGGTCGTGCTGGCGTTTTCCTACGCGCGCGCGGAAACAAACTTGCCCATGTTTCTCAGCGCGGACCTGTCGATGACCGGCGATACGGCACCGGTGGACGCGGTGTCTCTTTATGAGAAACGGACCGGCTGCTACCTGCTTCTTCCGGCGGCGTGGAACAGTGACAAATTACTGGTCTATTGTCCGGGCGGCGAGACGCTGTATATCGGCGATACCGCCTATCATTCGGGTGACCGCGTGTCGCTGTCGCCGGGCACACAGACTGTCATGGCCATGGGGGACATCCAGTGGCAGGTGACGGTGCTGCAGTCTGCGCTGATTCCCTCGGTGTTCATCACGACGGATCATCCGGACACCATTCCGCTCACTGAAGAATCGTTTAAGGACAAGACCATCCGCGATACCGGCGCGTGCAAAATCGTGAACGCGGACGGGACGCGCGAATACAACGGCGCGCTGGACTATATCCGCGTGCGCGGAAATTCGACGAAGAGCACGCCCAAAAAACCATACCAGATCAAGCTGGCCAAAAGCGCGCCCCTGTTCGGCATGAGCAGCGATAAAACCTGGGTTCTGTTGGCGAATTATGTCGATAAAACGCTGATCCGGTCCAGCATCGCCCTGGATATCGCGAGATATAGCGGGGTGTACGCGTTCGTTCCCGGCGCGCAGCCGGTGGACCTGTACATCAATCATCAGTATTACGGCAGCTTCCTGCTGACAGAAAAATGCGAGATCGATGCCGGCCGGCTGAACATCACGGATCTGGAGGGAAAGAATGAAACGCTCAACCGGGGGGAATACGCATCCTTCGGCCCGGCGAAATACGGTTATGAACACCGCAAGGGCGTACAGCTGGAAAACGACCCGGACGACATCACCGGCGGCTATCTGGTGTTGGCGACGATCTGGCAGTACTACGAGATGGACCCCAGCGGCTTCGTCACCAGGCGGGGCCAGCCCTTCGTGGTGGATTCGCCCAAGGAAGTGTCCGAGCGCGAAATCGCCTATATCAGCGACCTGTTTCAGCGGATCGAGGACGCGCTGAGAAAGGGCGGAGTGGATAAAAAAGGCGTCCGTTGGAACGAGCTCCTGGATGAGACGACGTTTGTACACCGCTACCTGCTGGCGGAGGTCACGGGGGATAACGACGGCAACCTGCCCTATTATTATAAGGACAGCGACCGGATCGACGGCAAGGTATACTGTGGTCCGGTGTGGGACCAGGACAATATCTGGGGCGCGAATAAGGAACACGAGAATCCGGAACGCTTCTATATTAAGCGGGAGAGCCCCTACCTGTGGTTCCCCGCGGCTTGGTCCATACCGGAGTTTGGGAAACTGGTCCGCAAGAATTACCGGGAGGTTTATCTTCCTGCGCTCGAAATCCTGCTCGGACAGCGGACGGACCCTGAAGGCGTGCTGCGTTCACTGGATGAATATGCGGCGGAAATCGCAGCTTCCGCGGCGATGGACAACATCCGCTGGCCCATTACCGCGCACCGTGGGTCGACGTTCACCCGGGCGGGCGATACGCCGGAGGAGAATATCGCGTTTCTGCGTGATTACATCACCCGGCGCAAGAATTTCCTGGATTTGCAATGGCTGGTGGACGAAGCGCAGATCGAGGCGGCCCAGGATCCGTACGCCGATCTGACGCTGCCATATTTTATCAGCGCGGACGCTTCGATGACAGGCAGCACACTGCCGACGGATGCCGTGTCGATCTTCCAGAAGCGCTCCGGATATTACCTGTTCCTGCCCGCCGCGTGGGACAGCGACCGGCTGATCGTACTGTGCGGAAGGGATCAGACGCTGTATATCGGAGATACCTCCTACCGGCTTGGCGATCGCGTATCGCTTCCGCCCGGGACGGAAACAGTGATGGCCATCGGGGATACGCAGTGGCCTGTGACCGTCGTGCAGTCCACTGATGTGCCCGCAGTGTTCATCGTCACGGATCACCCGAACAATATCCCGATGACGGCCGGCGCCTTCAATGAGAAGAGCGTCAGCGACACCGGCGCGTGCAAGGCCATGGACGCCGACGGCACGTGCGAATACAGCGGGCTTCTGGACGCGATTCATGTACGCGGCGACGCCACGCTGGAAATGCCCAAAAAGGCGTATCAGATCAAGCTGAGTCAGAAGACAGCGCTGTTTGGCATGAGCGGCGAGAAGGACTGGACGCTGCTGGCCAACTTTATGGATAAATCGCTGATCCGAACCACGATCGCCATGGATCTTGCCCGCTATTCGGGGGCATATGCCTTTGTGCCTGGTACGCAGGCGGTGGATCTGTACATGAATCACCAGTATTACGGGAGCTACCTCCTGACCGAAAAACGCGAGGTCGGCGCAGGCCGGCTCGAGATGACCGATCTGGAGGGCCTGAACAAGGCGCTCAACCGCGGAACAGCTGAGCCGTTCGGCGCGACGGAATATGCCCCGGAGGGACGGAAGGGCATCCTGCTGAAGAACGAGCCGGAGGATATCACCGGGGGATACCTGGTGGCGGCGGTGGCAAACGAGGAATACGGGAAGGATCCAAGCGGCTTTGTGACATCACGGGGCCAGGCCTTCCTGATGGATTCGCCCAAAGAGGCTTCGGAGGGTGAAATCGATTATATCAGCCGTGTGTTCCAGCGGATCGAGGACGCGCTGTATGGCGGCGGGAAGGCGCCAGACGGTACGGCCTGGACGGAGCTGTTGGATGAGACGACCTTCGTGCACAGGTACCTGCTGGCGGAAATCACCGGGGATGCTGACGGCGCCTTCCCTTACTTCTATAAGGACAGCGACCGGGTCGATGCCAAGGTATACTGCGGTCCGGTGTGGGACCAGGACAATATCTGGGGCGCCGACATGGCGCATCAGCGCGCGGAAGGCTTCTATATTCTGCGGGAGGATGACGATCACTGGTTCTCCGCGGCCTGGCGCCTGCCGGAGTTTGAGGCGCTGGTGAAAAAGACGTATCGGGAGGTTTATGTGCCCGCGCTGGAGGTGCTGCTCGGGGAGCGGACAGATCCGAGCGGCGTGCTGCGCTCGCTGGACGAATACGCGGCGGAGGTCGCCGGGACCGCCGCGCTGGAAAACATCCGCTGGCGCATTGCCGCCCATCGCCTGTCAACGTTCAATCTGACCGGCGATACGCCGCAGGAGAATATCGAATTCCTCCGCGACTACATTACCCGCCGGAAGCAGTTCCTGGATGCGCAGTGGCTGGATGGACAGCCCGCGGCGGACACGGAAACGCAGAAGGACTGATCCGCACGGAAAAACGCAGTTTCACGGCTTGCTTTTCCATACCGATGATGGTACAATACGCCATGAACGGTTCGTCAGCAGAGTAGCCGCAAGCGCGTCAAGTGTTCATGGACGGGGAGTTGCCATGAAACGAAGCCGGAGTGATTCCGGCGCGGTGCGTGCGGCGCATCCCGCTGCTATATCTGGGACCTCTGCGAATCGATCGATTTTTCGTTCGAAGGAGGTCCTTTTTGATGTATGAACACCCGTTTTCCAGGGAGTACTGGGCGCAGGCGGCCTCGGAATTCAAAAACCTGCGCGTGCTGCTGTTTGCCGCGCTGATGATCGCGTTGCGCGTTGCGCTGAAATCCGTCAGTATTCCCTTGGCGGACAACCTGCGCATCAATATCTCGTTTTTCATCAACGCGTACGGGGCGATGGTCTTCGGGCCGGTGGTCGCGATCGCGGCAGCAGCGGTATCGGATACGCTGGGCTGCCTGCTGTTTCCCACCGGACCGTACTTTTTCCCGTTCATCCTGACGGAAATTGCCGGATCGCTGATCTTCGCGCTGTTTTTGTACCGTACGCGCGTGACCACGCTGCGCGTGACGCTGTCCAGGTTCTGCATCGATTTTTTGGTGAATATCGTGCTGAACACGCCGATCATGTGGCTGTACTACCGAATGGTGCTGGGCCGCAGCTACGCGCTGTTCGACCTCATGCGCATCGTCAAAAACGTGGTGATGTTCCCCATTGAATCGGTCCTGCTGACGCTGTTCCTGGGGGTGGTGATCCCTCCGACCCGAAAGCTGGGGTACCTGGTCAGCGACGCGGATGAGCTGACATTCAACAAAAAAAGCGTCATCACGCTGTCGCTCCTGTTAGCGGTCGGCGTCGCCGCGGTGGCGCTGTATGTCGCCTATCGGCAGGGAGGAAAAGCATGAACCCGAATCATCAGACCATATTTGACCTGCTGCTGCGGACGTATCCGGATGCAAAGCCGGAGCTGGACTTTCAGAACCCGTATCAGACGCTCATCGCGACCATCCTGGCCGCGCAGTGCACCGATCAGCGGGTGAACCAGGTGACGCCGGCCGTGTTCCGGGATTTTCCTGATCCGGCGGCGATGGCCGCGGCCACGCCGGAGATCCTGTATCCGTATGTCAAAAGCTGCGGCTTCCGGAGCAAGGCGGTCAACATCGTCAATGCCTGCCGGATGATCGTGGACAAGTATCACGGCGAGGTGCCGCATACCATGGAGGAACTGACTGCCCTGCCCGGCGTGGGCAGGAAAACCGCCAGCGTGGTGCTGTGCTTTGCCTTCGGCATTCCGGCGTTTCCGGTGGATACGCACGTCTACCGGCTGACGCACCGCCTGGGACTGGTGGGGGACAGCGAGAACACGCCGGACAAGGTGGATCTCGCCATGCGCGCCCAGCTGCCGCCGGAAGAGTGGGGCCCCATGCATCACGCGCTGATCTGGCATGGCCGGCGGGTCTGCCATTCGCAGCGCCCCGAATGCGCGGCCTGCGCGCTGCGCGACGTCTGCCCCTATGATAAAAAGACCAACGGAGGGAAAAAGGAATGAAGTTGATGCGCTGTCTGCTGCTTTGCCTGTGCCTGTGCGCGGGAACGGCCCGCGCGGAGGAAAACGCGCTCTATGTCCGGGCGGTGGACGGGCTGCCGGAGGATTTCATCTTCGGCATGGACGTCTCCAGTGTGATCGCGCTGGAAAACGCGGGCGTCCGGTTTTCCGACCGGGACGGGACAGCGCGTGACCTGTTTGCGCTGCTCCGCGAGAACGGGATCGGCTGGATCCGTGTGCGCGTGTGGGTGAATCCGTATGACGAGGCCGGGCACGGGTTTGGCGGCGGCAACAACGACCTGGAGACGGCCATCCGGATCGGCCGCCGCGCCGCGGCGGAGGGGCAGAGGCTGCTGGTGGATTTCCACTACTCGGATTTCTGGGCGGATCCCGCCAAGCAGCAGGCGCCCCGCGCGTGGGCAGGACTGTCCCTGGATGAGAAGGCGGAGGCGCTGCGCCAATACACGTCCGACGCGCTCGCTGCCCTGCAGGCGGCCGGCGCGGACGTCGGCATGGTGCAGCTGGGCAATGAGACCAACGGCGCGATGTGCGGCGAGCGCGACTGGGACAGCATCGCCCGCCTGATGAACGCCGGCGCGTCGGCGGTGCGCGAAACGCTGCCGGAGGCCAGAATCTGCCTGCACTTCGCGAATCCGGAAAACGGGGACGCCTATCGCAGCTGGGCCGGCGAGCTGGCCCAGCGGGAGGTGGATTACGACATATTTGCCACCAGCTATTATCCCTACTGGCACGGGACGCTGGAGAACCTGACCGGCGTGCTGGGTGATATCCGCCGGCAGACCGGCAAGGACGTCATGGTGGCTGAAACCAGCTATGCCTGGACGCTCGAGGATGGAGACTTCTCCGGCAATACCATCGGCGAGGGCGGCAGCTATGAGCATCCCTGGGCGTTCAGCGTGCAGGGCCAGGCCAACGCCGTGCGCGACGTGACGGAAGCCGTGGTCAACGCGGGCGGCATCGGCGTGTTCTACTGGGAGGGCGCCTGGGTACCGACCGGCGGCAAGGACTGGGAGGAAAACCACCGCCTGTGGGAAACGTTCGGCACTGGGTGGGCGTCGTCCTATGCGGGCGTATACGATCCGGACGATGCGGGCCGCTACTATGGCGGCTGCGCGTGCGATAACCAGGCGATGTTCGATTTTTCCGCCCGCGCGCTGGACAGCCTGAGCGTATTTCGCCTGATGCGGACCGGCCAGGATGCTCCCATCGTGCCAGAGGCTCTGATGGACGCTGCGGTTGCGCTGCGCGCCGGCGCGGCGCTGTCGCTGCCGGAGACCGTGGAAGCGGTGATGACCGATAATACCCGCGCGCCGGTCGGGGTCACCTGGGACGAATCAGCAGCGCGCGCGATCGACATGAACGTGGAAGGCAAATACACCGTTCCGGGAACAGCGGCTGGCCTGTCGGTGACATGCGTGGTTACGGTCAGCTCAAAGAACTATCTGCGCAACGGCGGGTTCGAAAGCTTTGATACGTCGATGTGGCGCGCGACCGACCTTGGCCAGACCGCGCAGCTGTACCGCGAAGAAAAAGCGGTGGATTCCATCGAAGGCAAGGCGCACTGGCATTTTTATTCAGCGCCGGCGAACACCGTGCGCTTTACGCTGGAGCAGGACGTCCGCGATGTCCCCGCTGGCGAATACCGCTATGAAATCAGCGTCATGGGCGGCGATTGCCACGGGCAGACCGTGTACAGCTATGTGAAAATCAACGGTGAGGAAGCGGCGCGCTGCGAGACAGCGTTCACACAATGGAACGACTGGCATACTGCCGTGATCGACCGGATCCGGGTGGCGGACGGGGACCGCGTCACCATCGGATTGTATGTGGAATGTGAAGGCCCCGGCGCCTGGGGAAAGATCGACGACGCTTCGTTCAGATGACCGGCCCCATCAAACATGATTGTTTCAGGGCAGGCTGAGCGCTTCGCACGGATAGCCGCAGGCCTCAGCCCAGCGCAGCGCCGCGCTGTCCGCCGGAGCGTATACGCACAGCGCTGTGACTCCTGCGAAGGCGTCCTCAGCAATCTCCGTCAGTGAGGTGGGCAGATAGATTTGGATCAGATCCGGACAGTCCGCGAAGGCTCGCGCGCCGATCGCGCGGACGCCCTCTGGCAGACGGACGCCTTGGGCGCCGCTGCCGCAGAACGCCTCCGGACCGATCGCCGTACATTCGCCTGGCAGTACCAGGTCCGCCCGGAAGGGCGGCAGGAGATACTGCCAGGCGTTTTGGTGCGCCGCCGCCCATTGCGAGGCCACAGAATATGGCGGCACCCACAGGCATGCGGTACAGGACGCGCCGAACGCGGTGGCTGCGATGTCGGTCAGACTGCCGGGCAGGAGGGCGTCTTCGAGCCGTGACAGCCCGTCAAACGCGTACGCCCCGAGCGACGTGACGCCGGCTGCGATCTGCAGCGCGCGAATGCTTTCGCGATAGGGAGTCCATGGCGCCTGGGAGGGGGCGTAATCCGCCATCCGGCCGGCGCCGCTGATGAGCAGCGTGTCTCCCGTCAGCGACCAGCGCAGGCCGTCCGTCCCGGTTTCGCTCAGCGTGGGGGAGTCCGTCAGCCGCAGGGCGAACTGAAAGCTGGCGCTGGCCGCGTTCTGATCATGGTGCGCGTCATACGCGGTGATCAGGACCTTCAGGTACTTTGCCAGCCGCAGATCATTCGCCGGAACGGTGAATGATGTGGCGTCCGTCTCCGCGGCGTACACCGTTTTAATGATGTGGCGCTCTGCGGCGGTGAAGCTGGGGGCATTATCGACCAGCAGGGCTTTGACCGCATACCGTCCGCTGCCGCCGTCAGCGGACCAGCGGACTTCGAGCGCGCTGCCGCTGACGGGATAGACGGTGTACGTGTTGGCGGCGAGCGGAACGGCTGTCGCCGGGAGGGTTCGGACCGTCGGCGCGGCCACCTGCGGAGCAGGCATGAAGCGCAGGCCTATCTGAATGGAGGCGGTCCCCTGATTGAGGTCGTATCGCGCGTCCTGCGCGACCACTAACAGCTTGAGATACCTGGCGGAGGCCATGTCCGCTGCGCTCAGCGTCAGCTCTTCGGTGGTATTCGCCCTGGTATTCAGCAGCTCGCGCACGACGGTCTGTTCCGCCGCGTCAAACCCGGGCGCATGGTCGAGCAGCAGCGCCTTCACGGAATACAGGCCGTTGCCGCCGTCCGCATGCCAGCGGATCGTCAGCGGACCGCCGCTCACATAGTCGTAATCGGCGATGCTGCGGTGAGCGACGCTGACGCCGGGCGAGGTTTCTATGACTGGAAGGCTGACCGTGGGCGCGGGAACGAACACTGCGCCGACGCTGTCGCTGGTCCATGTACGGTGATTGTCAGTCACCGCGCAGCGGTATCGGCGGGACAGCGTTTGCGCTGATGAGACCAGTGTCAGCCGGGCGGTGGCGGCGCCGGGGAGCGAGAGATCGACATCCTCCCAGGTCTCGCCGTCCAGGGACGCCTGCCAGCGGTAGGCGGGCGCGCCGTCGACACCGGTGACCGTCACGCTGAAGGTGACCTCCGCGTTTTCCGCCACGCGGTCCGCGCTCGCCTGGATCGTGAGAACGGGCGGGACGATCAGCGGGACCCGGACCGCGGCGCTCACCCATGTGCCGTTCTGGTCCGTCACCGCGACGCGGTAGCTGAGCGCGCAGCGGGCCTCGTCCGCGACGAATGAATATGTCCGGCTGACACTCCCGATGCCTGTCAGGACCGTCCATGCGTCGCCGTCCGCGCTCGCTTCCCAGCGGTAGCCGACGGCGCCGCAAACGTCCTCCGCTGTCGCGGCGAGCGATACGGTCTCGCCGACGACGGCGTACGCGGGACTGGCGCAGACGCTGACCGTGGGCGGCGGCGCATACCGGACCGTGATCGGGTCGGAATACCATACGCCGCTGTCGTCGGTCACCTGTACACGGTATGCGGACGCGAGCCGCTCCTGCGACGCGGCAAATGCCATCACGGCCGTGCATGCTCCGTCATAGCCTGCGTTGACCCACTCACCGGATGTGGACTGCCGCTGCCACTGGTAATGCGTTTCGCCGTGTGTGCCCTGTGCCGTGGCTGTCAGCGAGACCGTCACGCCGTCCGTCGCCTGGGCGACGCTGGCCGACGCGGTAATGACCGGCGCGGTCGCCCATTGTATGGCCACGATGTTGCTGTCATATGTTTCTCCATTATGAATGACCTGTGCGCGATACTGGTATGCCAGGCGCTCCGGCGTGGCGGAGAACGCGAAGACGGCTGCGTCCGCGCCTGGCAGCGTGACGTTGGCCCACGTCCCATAGTCCAGCCGGCGCTGCCAGCGGCAGGTGAACGCGCCGTCCAGACCGCTGACCGTCACGGTCAGCGTGACGCGGTCCCCCTGAAACGCGAACGTCCGGTCAGCGGCAGCGAGGACCTGCGGCGCGACAGCATCAGGCAGAGCAGGATCGCCTTCGGCCGCAAGCTGGGCGGAAAGCGAAAACAGCAGAAGGACCAGCAGCAGCCAGCCCGTGATCCGGACGGTGTCGCGTTTCATCGTGGGTAGTGCGCTCCTTTCTGAGGGTCAGGGATGTATATGACAGGGGCCCCGAAAGGGGCCCCTGTTCGTATGGGACTATGAAACTGGATTACCGGCGGAACATCACGAAGCTGCCGGAGCCGGAGGTAGAGGTGACCTGGTCGAAGGTGTTGTAGAACAGGTCATAATAGAACTCAGAGAAGCTGGAAACGCCATAGTTGTAGTAATAATACATGACGTTGTTATAGTATTCATTCTGGAGGTTGCTGTAGTTATTCTGGCACCAGGTGTGGCGTTCGTTCTTCAGCTTATTGATCTCCGTGGTGATGTACGATTTTGCCTCGCTCAGGGTGATTTTTTTGTCACTGTTGGAGTCGCCGGGAATCTTGCTGCCGAGGGCGCCGCTGGTATAGGTGCCGCCCACAGACTTGACCAACTGATAGGTCATCAGTCCGCCGTAGACGCCGCTGCCACCCGCGTTGGAATAGTCGATGGAGGTCTGGTCCTTGGCGCAGGCGGTCAGCACGTAGTATTTGTTGGAAACGATCAGTTCACCGGCCTTGGCCATATCCGGCACGGAGGTGGATACGCCGCCGAACGCGCTCAGAATCGCCGCGTTGAAGCTGCTGGGCGACGCGTCGGCGTCCTTGCTCTTGCTGGCCCGGCTGGCGTTGATCGATACACCGCTGTAGCAGGAGTCGAGGATGACAATGACCTTGCCCTTGGTCGCGTTGTCCAGCGCTGTCCTCAGGGAAGAGGGAGAGACGTTCACGTCGTTGACGCCGCACAGCGCGCCGCTGCTGGAACCGTGACCGCTGTAATAGAACAGGCAGATGTCCGCCGCAGTGGTGCCGCTGAAGGTGCTGGAAATCCGACTGGTGATGTTGGCGCCGGACTGGTTGGCGTAGGTGGAAACCTCCCAGCCCTGATTCATGCCCTTCAGGATCCCCGCCATGGCGGTACGGTCGTTGGCCGGACCCTTCAGATCGTTAGCGGTGCCACTGTAATCACTGTTGCCGATGACCAGTGCGACGTGCCGCGCAAAACGGATGGAGAATTCCACGCTGGCCTTGCCGCCGTTCAGGGCATAGTTGGCGTCCTGCGCGGTGATGACCACCTTGACGTAGCGCGCCAGCTTCATCTGAGCGGAGGTGATGGTGAACGACGTGCTCTGGACGCCCTTGTCGGATTTGATGGTCTTGACGACGCCCGTCGTGGCCTGGCCGAAGATCGGCTGGTTGTTGGCCAGCACGGCCGTGATATCATACAGGCCGTTGCCGCCCGACCCGGTCCAGGAGATAGTCAGGTCGCCGTTGGTGCCCCAGTCATAGTTGGACATGGTCCTGGCGGCGATGGCGAGGCTGGGACTTGCATACGGTTTCGGCGGCAAGACCTGGACCTTCGGCGTAAACTTGATCGCGTACTCGACCGTCACGGTGGCCCCGTTCCGCGCATAGTTCACATCCTGCGCGGTGATGACGACCTTCATATACTTGGCGAGCTTCATGTTCGCCGCGGTGATCTTTGTGGAGGTGGAGGTGGAGTTGGTCAGGGAAACCGCGGTCTTGACGACCCCGGTCGTGGCCTGGCCGAAGACCGGCGCGTTGTTGGCGAGCACTGCTTTGACGTTGTATTTGCCGTTGCCGCTGGTCGCCTTCCAGCTGAGTGTAAGGTCGCCGTTGGTGACAAAGTCATAGCTGACGGTGGTCTTTTCCTTGATGGTGTTGAGGGTGCTCGCGCTGACCGTCAGCGCCACCTTGGCGTCCGGCTTCAGGATCAGCGCGAACTGGAAGGACTGGGTGGCGGCGTTCTGGGTGAAGTTGACGTCCTGCGCGACGACGAGCACCTTCAGGAACCGCGCGGTCTTCATATCAGCTGTGGTGACCTTCAGCGAGGTCGTGGCGGCGGCCGTCTGCGAGTAGAGGGTCTTGACGACGCCGGTCGCGGCGGCGTTGAAGCTGGGCGTGTTGTTGCACAGGATCGCCTTGACGGTATACTTGCCGTTGCCGTTGGCGGCGCTCCAGTTGAGCGTTACGTCGCCTTTCGTCGTCCAATCGTAATCGATCAAGGTATTCGCGCGAATCGAGACGTTCGGCGAGGTCACAGTCGGCTTCACCTGGGCCTTCGGATTGAAGCGGATGCCGATCTGCGAGCTGACGGTCTCCTTGTTCAGGCTGTAATTCTGGTCCTGCGCGATGACCAGGATCTTCAGGTATTTGGCCGTCTTCATCTCGGCCGCAGTCACCGTCAGGCTGGTCCGGGTACCGGTCGCATTCAGAAGGGTCTTCACCACACCCGTCGCGGCGGAGGTGAAGCTCGGCGCGTTGTTGAGCAGCAGGGCCTTGACTGTATAAGTCCCGTTCCCGCCGGACGCCGACCAGTTGATCGTCAGGTCGCCGTTGGTGACAAAGTCATAGTCCACGGTCGTGGCGGAAGGTACCTTGGCCGCCACGTTTGTGCCGATTACCGGCGCCTTCACGACCGCGTCCGGAATGAAGGTGACGGAGACGGCGTTGCTGTACCAGGTGCCGTTGTCATCAATAACGCGGAGGCGGAACTTCCAGGACAGTTTAGTGGCAGAGACAATCAGGTTCAGGGTATCTTCATTATAGCCATCGTAGCCTGATGGAAGATTGTTCCAGATTTGGCCTTCATCCTTGCTGTATTGCCAGCGAAAAGCCAGCGTGCCATGAGTGTTCTTCAGTGTGGAGGAGAAGACGACCGTCTCGTTTGTCCTCGCGGCCTTCACGTCGGTGGTGATGGCAATGGTCGGGGCGGCGCCGGTGGTGGTCGTCTTGACGGAGGATACCTTGCCAGTGGAATAGCTGCTGCTGGCTACGACCCAGAAGTAGTACTTCTTGCTGAACTCCAACTTCTTGATGGTATAGGTGAGCGCGCTGCCGGCGCTGACGTTCTTCGCCGCGGACTGGTCGCTGGACGTGCCGTAGTATACCGTATACTTGGTGGCGCGGTCGACGGCGCTCCAGCTGAGTGTTACATGGTTGCCGTCGGAAACGGTCGGTGTCTGCACCACCGGTGCAGCAAGCGTGTAAAGTGCGATCTTGACGGCCTTCGTGTAAACGGTCGTCGTGTCGTTGCTCAGTTTGCAGCGGAATTGCCAGGTCGCGCGGGTGGCATTCTGCAGGACGGATACAGTTTTTGTATCAGCACCCTCGAAAGCTGTGGCAGTTAAAGAAAGGTTGCCCCACGTCGTGCCGTCTTTCGTGTATTGCCAACGGTAGGCGGTCGCGCCAGTGGCAGTGACGGACAGTTTAACTCTTTCTCCGGCTTCAGCGCTGATAGATACAGGCTGCTTGGTGATGGTGATTGGAATCAGCAGGGTAGCGGATACAGTAGAGGTGTACTTCGTGTACTTATCATTGGAGAGTACGCATCTGTAGAGATACTTAGCCAATGTTTTTGTTTGTGCAAAAGACAGCGTCCTGGTTTTGCTACCAGTGAATGTGGAGGAAAGATTTTTCCATGTTGTGCCATCGTCTGTGCTGTATTGCCACTGATACTTCGTGACATTCGCAGCGGTCACGGAGAACGTCACGGTATCCCCGGCAGCGACCGTCTGCTTGACCGGCTGCTTGGAAATGGTGATGGCCGCGGTGGTCGCGTCTCCGGCATCCACCGGGTGATCCTCAGTGGTTTCGGGAAGCTCGATGACAGGTTCCCCTTCGGTGGACGTTTCGGGATTCTGTTCATCGTCCTGGTCGGGGGTTTCCGGTACGATGGCCGGCGCTTCATCCTGTGTGGCGGGAGTGGGTTCTGGATCAGCCGGGACTTCTGCTTCGACACCATCTTCTTCCTGAGTGGCGGGAGTATCCGCCGGAGCGTCTTCGGATGGCTGTTCGCCGACAGGCTCGCTGGCCGGCGCCAATTCTGCCTGCTCTTCAACCGGTTCAGGCGTTTCTTCATCCGGCTGTTCGCTGGCAGGCTGTATCGCTTCAAAGGTAGCGGGATCAAGTTTAGTATCCCGGTATTCGATGCCATCTTCATGCCTGGCGGCGTTGTATTTGTCCGTCTCCGCTTCGGTCAGCATGGTGAGACGGGCGTACTTCACATAGGCGTTTTGGAGGACGCCGCCCACATTTAGGGCGATTTTGACGACGTCCTTGCCGTTCATCGCGTCCTGACCGCTCATGCGCTCGGTCACGTAGATGACGATGGACGATTTCACCGTGCCCAGGGCTTCCTTGCACTTGACGTCGGCAAACAGGTCGCCGGCGGTCAAGGTCGCTAGTCCGGCGCGGAAGGTATCGACCGGTTCGTCAGCCGCTTCGACGGACGCGTCTTCGGCGGGAGAGGCTTCGTTGACCGGCGCTTCTTCCACGGCGGGAACAGCTTCAGGCTGATCCTGCGCTTCATTAGCGGGCGCCGCTTCTTCCTCTGTCAAATCAGCGGGCGATTCCTCCGTGGCAGGAGCGGACGCTTCGGGCTCGGCCGGTTCTTCGACGACCACAGCCTCAGCTTCGAGTTCTTCGGCGATGGGCTCAGCCAGTTCCTCGGCGACAGGAGCCTCGGCCTCTGCCGATGCTTCCTCGGCGGCCGCTTCAGCGGCAGTCGCTTCGGCGGCGGCCTGTGCAGCAGCTTCCTCCGCGGCGATGCGGGCAGCCTCTTCGGCAGCGGCCTGCGCGGCGGCCTCTTCGGCAGCGGCCTGCGCGGCGGCCTCTTCCGCGGCGATGCGGGCAGCCTCCTCAGCAGCAGCCTGCGCAGCAGCTTCCTCTGCAGCAATGCGGGCAGCCTCTTCGGCGGCGGCCAGCGCAGCAGCTTCCTCCGCGGCGATGCGGGCAGCCTCCTCGGCGGCGGCCAGCGCAGCAGCTTCCTCTGCAGCAATGCGGGCAGCCTCTTCGGCGGCGGCCTGCGCAGCAGCTTCCTCTGCGGCGATGCGCGCAGCCTCTTCAGCAGCGGCCTGCGCGGCGGCTTCCTCTGCGGCGATGCGGGCGGCCTCCTCGGCAGCGGCCTGCGCGGCGGCTTCCTCCGCGGCAGTGTCAATGGTTTCGGTGACGTTCACGTCGGCGGCCGGCGCTTCGTCTTCAGCCAGACTGACTGGGCCGATGAGACTGAGCATCATCGTGAGGGTCAATAACAGGCTCAACCATCTGTTTTTGTTCATGAATTGCCCTTCTTTCGTGTTTTATTGCATATCCTGTCTGTGCGGGTATGCTGATACATCAGTTATTATAACGCGCACGGCTGCGTTTGACAAGTATATATGTACGTTTTTTATGTCCAGGCATCAGTATTTACGAAAAAATGAGTGCGGTCCCATGGCCATCCGGACCCGTCGATCAATCGATCCGAACAAATCGAAAAAGATCCGAACAAATCGAAAAAGACATGATTGACATTCCGCCGCGGGTATGGTATGATGACCTGACCCGCTTGAGAGGGGCTGTTAAATGTGCGGTTTTCCGTGCTGCCTCACGGTTGCGACAGACCGTTCTTTGCCTCGAGACAAGCTCAGCGGAAATGACATTCAGGAGGTGCTGCAACAGTGTACGCAATTATTGCGACGGGCGGCAAGCAGTATCGCGTTTCGGAAGGCGATACCATCTATGTGGAAAAACTCAACAACGAAGCGGGGGACATCGTGACCTTCCCGGTGATGATGCTTTCCGGCGAAACCATCGCGGTCGGCAATCCCGTGATTGACGGCGCGACGGTGACGGGCAAGATCATCCGCCAGGTCCGTGGCGAGAAGATCCGTATCCTCAAGTACAAGAGCAAGAAGAACTATCGCCGGAAGGCCGGCCATCGGCAGAACTACACCCAGGTGGAAATCACCGGCATCAACGGCTGAAATGACCCGCTGCGTGCTGTACGTCCGGGACGGTCAAACGGTCGGCTTCCTTTGCGCAGGCCACGCGGGCTACGCGGAGGCGGGGCGGGACATCGTCTGCGCGGCAGTCTCCGCCCTGACGGAAACCTGTGTCAACGCGCTGATCGCTGTCGCCGGGGTCCGGCCCATCGTACGGACAGGCCCCGGTCTGCTGGCGGCGAAGCTGCCCCGCGGCACGGAGAACCGGGACGCAGGCACGATACTTCAGTCATTCACTGTGGGGCTGCGCGACATCGCGGCGCAGTATCCAGATCATTTCCGCCTCGACGCTGTGGCGGTGTCCGAATGGAGGTAATCACATGCTTCAGATGAATCTGCAGTTGTTCGCCCATAAAAAAGGTATGGGCTCTACCCGTAACGGCCGTGAGAGCGAAAGCAAACGCCTTGGGCCGAAGCGTGCCGATGGGCAGTATGTACTCGCCGGCAACATCCTTGTCCGCCAGCGCGGCACCCGCATTCAGCCCGGTCTGAATGTCGGCATCGGCAAGGACGATACGCTGTTTGCCAAGGAAAGCGGCGTTCTGCGCTTTGAGCGCAAGGGCCGTGACGGCAAGCAGGCCTGTGTCTATCCGGTCGCGCAGGCTGAATAAGCGCACCAGCCAAACGGGCTGCCGCGATGTTTGCGGCAGCCCGTTTCATATGGTGTGCCGGGCATGGCACAATTCTAGCGGGTGAAAGTCCCGCCACGGGTAGTTACCGCCAAGTGTAGCGAACCGCAAGCTGCTGTCAGCAATGGCAGGAGGGGAGGAAGCGGTGTAGCGAAGCCGAGGAACCTACGAACAGAAACCGGATACAAGGCTAAACGGTGGGTAAGGATGCTATCCAATCCGAAGCCCGAAGGGTAAACGTAAGACCGAAGCAGTAAATCCGGAGGTTGTGCGGCGAAAGAATTGTGTCTTACCCCGGGAGGCCCGGTCAGCGAGGCGATGTACGAAGCAAAGCGGAGAGAAACCAAGTGCGATAAAAAGCGTAGTGATCGGGAGTCAGCTGAGGCCATAGTACCGGGAGCACCAAACCGGGAAGGGCCTAATGTCGTAACAATGCGAATCGCTGTAAGCAAGGCATGAACATTCCGAAACCGAGGATAAGCCCAGCAAGCAGAAACGTATGTCTGCGGAGGCCGAAGGGCGGCGGGAAGATTTCATGCAGCTCTACAAGCAGAAAGAGGAGCAACAAGTGGAACTGATTGACAGGATTCTGGATGACGAAAACATCGAAGCAGCAATCCGAGCGGTACAGCGGAACCAAGGTGCGCCGGGAATCGACAAGATGCCGGTGGGGATGCTGAAGTCATACTTTGTGGAGCATGGAGAAGAAATCAAGGAGCAGATCCGTGCAAAGAAGTATCAGCCGCAGCCGGTACGGAGGGTATACATCCCGAAAGCAAACGGAAAGATGCGGCCGTTGGGAATACCGACGGTAGTGGACAGGGTGATACAGCAGGCAATCGCACAGGTAGTAAGCCGAGGATATGAGCGCTATTTCAGTGAATACAGCCACGGATTCAGACCAAACCGGAGCTGTCATACAGCGATGGAGAAAGTACTGGAATACCTGAACGAAGGCT
>CAMNEH010000032.1 GCA_946536315.1 uncultured Clostridia bacterium | reverse complement strand
AGAATTCTGCCAGGCAGTGAAAGGCTTTCTGCATCCATAAAACCAGGAAACAGACGTACAGATCCAGTTGATCGGGATATCTGTTGATAAGAAATCCCGGAAGTTACACTTACAAACGCCATATTGTCGAATTGAAAAATCAACCCAGCGTCGCCTCACGCGGCGCTTTCTTTTTACCCTTCTGGAGGTGATCCCCCATGATCTGCGTCTATCCGGCTGACTGCGCCGACTTTTCCACCAACGGCAACGGCACCCTGGCTCCGCTGTCGGCGGAGGTGACGGAAGAACCTGCTGGGCATCAGCTGCGACATTGACCTGACGGACGTGCAGTGATATGGACTGCCTGTCAAAATTGCGCACTTTATTTTCCAGCATCGCAGGAATGTTCGGACTTTTTTCCAGCTTTGACATCTTATATACCAGAATAAACAAGCGTTTGACACATAAAACCCACAATTTCCGAATAATCGGATATTGACAAGGGCACTATTGGGATGTTACACTTACCGCGCGCCGGACAGGACCGGCCCTACACCCACTTTGACACGGAGGAACGCGCTATGCGAAAGATCGGCATCGTGATGGGCAGCGACAGCGATTTGCCCGTTGTCCGGAAAGCTACGGAAACGCTTGACGCCTTTGGCGTCCCGTATGAGGTTCACGTCTATTCCGCCCACCGCACGCCGGCGCAGGCCATTCAGTTCGCGCAGCACGCCCGGGAGGACGGCTTCGGCGTGATCATCGCCGCGGCCGGGATGGCCGCGCACCTGGCCGGGGTGCTGGCCGCGAACACCACTCTGCCTGTGATCGGCATTCCGTGCCAGGGCGCGGTATTGGACGGGCTGGACGCCCTGCTGTCCACCGTGCAGATGCCCAGCGGCATTCCCGTCGCCACGGTGGCCGTGAACGGCGGCGTCAACGCCGCCCTGCTGGCCATTCAGATGCTGGCCGTGGAAAATCCCGCGCTCGCTCAAAAGCTGGACGCCAGGCGCGCGCAGGACGCCGAAGCCGTCCTGCAGAAGGACGCCGGCATCGCGGCGCGCCTGTAAGCAACGATCCCCTATCAACCATCTGAAAAAAGGAGAGACACCGCCATGGACCAGAAGCTTGTTTACACCGGCAAAACCAAGAACGTCTACGCGCTCGACAACGGCCACTACCTGCTGAAATTCAAGGACGACTGCACCGGCAAGGACGGCGTGTTCGATCCAGGCGAGAACTCCGTCGGACTGACCATCGAGGGCGTAGGCGACGTCAACCTGCGCATGAGCATCTATTACTTCGAGAAGGTCAACGCCGCAGGCATCAAAACCCATTTCGTCAGCGCGGACCTTCAGAATACCACCATGGAAGTGCTGCCCGCCAAGGTGTTCGGACACGGCCTGGAGGTGATCTGCCGCCATAAGGCTGTCGGGAGCTTCATCCGCCGCTATGGCGAGTATATCGAATCCGGCGCCGACCTGCCGGCCTATGTGGAAATGACCTTCAAGGACGACGCCAAGGGCGATCCGCTGGTCACGCGGGACGGCCTGATCGTGCTGAATGTCATGACCGGCGAGCAGTATGACAGAATCAAGGAAATGACCCAGCAGATCACTCAGATCGTCGCCGACGACATGAAGGAAAAGGGGCTCGTCCTCTACGATATTAAATTCGAGTTCGGCTACGACCAGGACGGCAACGTCATGCTGATCGACGAGATCGCCTCCGGCAACATGCGGGTATACAAGGATGGCCAGTACATCGATCCCATGACGCTGTCCAGGCTGTTCTTCGCCTGATCGATCACCGCGGGAGGATAATGAGGTGGGCGGTTTTTTCGGTATCACATCGCACCAGGACTGTCTGACGGATGTATTCTTCGGGGTGGACTACCATTCCCATCTTGGCACGCGCATCGGCGGTATGGCCGCCTACGAGCCCGCCAGGGGACTGCAGCGGCAAATTCACAATATCGAAAACGCGCCCTTTCGCACCAAATTCGAACACGTCTTTGACGAAATGAGCGGGACCAGCGCCATCGGCTGCATCAGCGACGCAGACCCGCAGCCGCTGCTGGTCCGCTCCCGTCTGGGCACCTACGCCATCTGCATGATCGGCCTGATCAACAACGCCGACGAGCTGATCGCGCAGTGCCTTGCCGCGGGCCAGAGCTTCGACGCGATGACTGGCGGCAAAATCAACAGCACGGTGCTGCTCTCGGCGCTGATCAACCAGAAAGCGACCTTTGCCGAAGGCATCCGCTACGCGAACGAGCTGATCGACGGCACCGCGTCCATCCTGATTCTCCGGGACAACGGCGCGCTGATTGCCGCGCGCGACAAATTCGGCCGGCTCCCCGTGCACATCGGACGGAATGAGCAGGGCTACGCGGTATCATTTGAATCCTTCGCCTACCAGAAGCTCGGGTATGAGGATGAGCGCGAGCTCGGCCCCTCAGAGACGGTGGAGCTGACCCCCGACCATCTGACGCAGCTCAACCCGCCGGGCAAAGAAAAGCGGATCTGCTCCTTCCTGTGGAGCTATTACGGCTATCCCACCTCCACCTATGAAGGCGTCAACGTGGAAGAGATGCGCTACCGCAACGGCGCCATCATGGCGCTCAACGACCGGGTCAATCATCCGGGGGAAATTGACGACATCGATTATGTGGGCGGCGTTCCCGACTCCGGCACGCCGCACGCGATCGGCTACGCGAATCAGAGCGGCCGGCACTTTGCCCGCGCTTTCATCAAGTATACCCCCACCTGGTCGCGCTCCTTCATGCCCGCCAATCAGAAGTCCCGCAGCCGCATCGCCAAAATGAAGCAGATCCCCGTCAAGTCACTGATCAAGGACAAAAACCTTCTGTTCGTGGACGATTCCATCGTCCGCGGCACGCAGCTGAAGGAAACCGTGGATTTCCTGTATGAAAACGGCGCGAAAGCGGTGCACATGCGGTCCGCCTGCCCGCCGATTCTTTTTGCCTGCAAATACCTGAACTTTTCCCGTTCCAACAGCGATATGGACCTGATCGCGCGGCGGGTGATCAACGAGCTCGAGGGCGAGGAAGGATCCAACCACCTGGATGAATACAGCGACGGCCATACGCGGCGAGGGCAGAACCTGAGGCAGGCGATCTGTGAGAAATTCAAGTTTGCCTCCCTGGACTTCCAGTCGCTCAAGGGCGTTGTGGCCGCCATCGGCCTGCCGAAGTGCGAGCTGTGCACCTACTGCTGGGATGGAAAGGAGTAACCGCGAAATGAACATTTCTCATTCCGCCTCGTATGCGGCGGCCGGCGTCGACATCGAAGCAGGCTACGAGGGCGTCCGCCTGATGAAGGAGCACGTCGCACGGACCGTCATTCCGGGCGTCATCGGGGACATCGGCGGCTTCGGCGGCCTGTTCGCCCCGAACCTGAGCGGCATGCGGGAGCCTGTGCTGGTATCCGGCACGGATGGCGTGGGCACCAAGCAGCGCATCGCGCAGCTGATGGACCGGCATGATACCGTGGGCATCGACTGCGTCGCGATGTGCGTCAACGACATCGTTTGCTGCGGCGCGAAGCCGCTGTTTTTCCTGGATTATATCGCGATCGGGAAAAACATTCCGGAAAAAGTCGCCGCGCTGGTCGCCGGCGTCGCGGAAGGCTGCGTGCGGGCCGGCTGCGCCCTGATCGGCGGCGAGACGGCCGAGCATCCGGGCACCATGCGCCCGGACGACTATGATCTGGCCGGCTTCTCCGTCGGCATCGTCGACCGCGCTAAGATCCTGGACCGCGGCCGGATGCGTGCGGGCGACGCCGTGATCGCCCTGCCCTCCAGCGGCGTGCATTCCAACGGCTTTTCCCTGGTGCGCAAGGTATTTGATATCGAGCACGCGGACCTGGGTCAGGTGCTGCCCGAGCTTGAGCGGCCGCTGGGCGAAGCGCTGCTGACGCCGACGCGCATCTACGTGAAGGCGGTCCTCGCCGCCATGGCCGCGGCGGACGTCCATGGCGTCAGCCATATCACCGGCGGCGGCTTTTATGAAAACATTCCGCGCGCCATTCCGGACGGCCTCGGCGCGCGCATCGAGCAGCGGGCCATCCGCACGCCAGAGATTTTCCGCCTGATTCAGGAGGCGGGCCATATCCCGGAGCGGGACATGTTCAATACCTTCAACATGGGCGTCGGCATGAGCCTGATCGTCGCGCGTGAGGACGCGGACAAGGCCCTCGCCGCGCTGAAGGCGGAGGGGGAAGACGCGTACGTGATCGGCGAGATCGTCAGCGGCGAGACCAAAATCGAGCTATGCTGACTGCCTGTCGATCACCGGAAGGGAGAAGTACGCATGATCCAGAATAAGGCGCGCGTCGCCGTACTGGTGTCCGGCGGCGGCACCAACCTGCAGGCCATCATTGACGCGCAGCGAAGCCGCGTCATCCACAGCGCGGAGGTCACGCTGGTGATCTCGAACAAACAGGACGCTTACGCCCTGACGCGCGCGAAGGAGGCCGGTATCCGCACCGAGGTCGTGCTCAGGAAGGACGCCGGCTCCCAGGAGGCGTTCGAGGAGGCGCTCGCGGCGGCCATCGACGGCGCGGGGATCGACCTGATCGTGCTGGCCGGCTTCATGTCCATCCTGAGCGCGTGGTTTACCGACCGGTATGCCGGCCGCATCATCAACGTACATCCGAGCCTGATCCCCTCCTTCTGCGGGGCGGGATACTACGGGCTTCGGGTGCATGAGGCCGCGCTCGCCAAGGGGGTCAAGGTCACCGGGGCGACCGTGCATTTCGTCAACGAGGTCCCCGACGGGGGGACGATCATCGCTCAGAAGGTGGTGGAGGTGCTCCCGGGAGATACCCCGGAAATCTTACAGCGGCGCGTTATGGAGCAGGCGGAATGGATCATTCTGCCCGAATGCGTGGAAGCAATCAGCGCCAGCATCATAGCCCGGAAGGGTTGAGGAGGAACAACATGGACATCATGAAAAAGCTGACCCCCATTTACGGCGTGCTGACGCCCGAGGCGCTGCTCAGGGACAACACCTATCCCGGCCGCGGCATCGTGATCGGCCAGACCCCCGACGGGAAAAAGGCCGTGGCCGCCTATTTCATCATGGGCCGCAGCGAAAACAGCCGCAACCGCGTGTTCACCGAAAAGAACGGCGAGGTGTTCACCGAGCCCTATGACGAAAGCCGGGTGCAGGACCCGTCCCTGATCATCTACGCCGCGCTGCGCAGCTATGAAAACCACCTGGTGGTGACCAACGGGAACCAGACCGACACCATCGTGGAGGGCCTCAGGAGGGGCGAGACCTTCACCCAGGCCCTGGAAAGCCGGGAGTTCGAGCCGGACGCGCCGAATTTCACCCCCCGCATCAGCGGCATGCTGACCTTTGCGGACGGCGGATTCACCTACCAAATGAGCATCCTCAAGAGCGCAGATGAGGCCGGCAGCGCGTGCAACCGCTATACCTTCCATTATACGCCGCTGCGCGGCCTGGGTCACTTCATCCACACCTACGTGTGCGACGGGAACCCCATTCCCACCTTCCAGGGCGAGCCGGAGCGCATGGCCGTCTGCGACGATATCGACGACATGACCGCCCGGCTGTGGAACGCCCTGAACGCGGATAACAAGATCAGCCTGTATGTGCGCTACATCGACCTGGCGACCGGCGAAGCGCAGAACCGCCTGGTCAACAAGAACAAGTGAGGCAGGAGGAGCCACCATGAAGGAATTTGAGCTGAAGTACGGCTGCAACCCTAACCAGAAGCCTGCGAAAATCTACATGCATGACGGCAGCGACCTGCCCATTGAGATCCTCTCCGGCCGCCCCGGCTACATCAATTTTCTGGACGCGTTCAACTCCTGGCAGCTGGTCCGGGAGCTGAAGGAGGCGCTCGGCCTGCCCGCGGCGACGTCCTTCAAGCACGTGTCGCCCACCTCCGCCGCCGTCGGCATCCCGCTGTCCGACAAGCTGAAGAAGGCTTGCTTTGAGGACGACATCGAGGGCCTTGACGACTCGCCGCTCGCCTGCGCCTACGCGCGCGCCAGGGGCACGGACCGCCTGTGCTCCTTTGGCGACTGGGTGGCGCTGAGCGACGTGTGCGACGTGACGACCGCGAAAATGATCAAGCGCGAGGTGTCCGACGGCATCATCGCCCCGGGCTATACGCCGGAAGCGCTGGACATCCTCAAGACCAAGCGCAATGGGAATTACAACATCGTCCGGATCGATCCCGACTACGCGCCCGACGCGCAGGAGCGCAAGCAGGTCTTCGGCATTACGTTTGAGCAGGGCCATAATAACTGCAAAATCGACCGCGCGCTGCTGAGCAACATCGTCACCGCCAACCGCGACCTGCCCGAAAGCGCCGTCCGCGACCTGATCGTATCCCTGATCACGCTCAAATACACGCAGTCGAACTCCGTCTGCTTCGCGGTCGACGGCCAGGCCATCGGCGTCGGCGCCGGACAGCAGAGCCGCATTCACTGCACGCGTCTGGCCGGGAGCAAGGCGGACACCTGGTTCCTGCGCCAGTCGGGCAAGGTGCTCTCCCTGCCCTTCCGTCCGGAGCTCGGAAGGCCGGACCGGGACAACGTGATCGACGGCTACATCAACCAGAACGAAGAGGACGTATGCGCCGAGGGCCACTGGCAGAAATACTTCACCGCGCGGCCCGCGCCGTTCACTAGGGACGAGCAGCGCGCGTATCTGGATACCGTGCGCGGCGTGGCGCTGGGCAGCGACGCGTTTTTCCCGTTCAGCGACAGCATCGAGAGGGCGCAGAAGAGCGGCGTCAGCTATGTGGCGGAGCCCGGCGGCTCCATCCGCGACGACGCGGTGATCGAAGCCTGCGACAGGTACGGCATGGTCATGGCCTTTACCGGGCTGCGGCTGTTCCATCATTAATGATCTGTTGAGCAAAAGGAGAGCCTCATGAACATTCTTGTGGTTGGCGGCGGCGGCCGGGAGCACGCGATCATCCGGAAGCTGAAGGAGAATCCAGAAGTCAGCGCGGTCTACGCCCTGCCGGGCAACGGCGGCATCGCCCGCGATGCGGAGTGCTTTGACATCGCCGCGACCGATATCGACGGCATCGTCAGCTTTGCCAAAGCGCATCCCGTCGATTATGCGGTGGTTGCCCCGGACGACCCGCTGGTGCTGGGCTGTGTGGACGCGCTGGAGGCCATCGGCATCCCCTGCTTCGGGCCGCGGGCCAACGCGGCGATCATTGAGGGCAGCAAGGCGTTCGCCAAGCGGCTGATGAAACAGTACGGCATTCCCACCGCCGCGTTCGAAACCTTCGACGACCCCGCCCAGGCGCTCGCCTATCTGGAGACCGCGCCTGTGCCCATCGTCGTCAAGGCGGACGGTCTGGCGCTGGGCAAAGGCGTCATCATCGCGCAGACGCGCGACGAGGCCCGGCAGGCCGTCGTGGACATGATGGAGCACGGCAAATTCGGCCGCAGCGGCAAAACCGTGGTGATCGAGGAATATCTGACCGGCCCGGAAGTATCCGTGCTCGCCTTTACCGACGGCGAGACCGTGAAGCCCATGGTCTCCTCGATGGACCATAAGCGCGCGGGCGAAAACGATACCGGCCTGAATACGGGCGGCATGGGCACGGTCGCGCCGAACCCATACTATACCGACGCGGTCGCGGACACCTGCATGCGGGAGATCTTCCTGCCGACCATCCGCGCGATGAAGGCCGAAGGCCGGCCGTTTAAGGGCTGCCTGTACTTCGGGCTGATGATCACGCCCGCGGGGCCCAGGGTGATCGAGTACAACTGCCGCTTCGGCGATCCGGAGACGCAGGTCGTGCTGCCCCTGCTGGACAGCGATCTGCTCACCGTCATGCAGGCGACAACCCGCGGGACGCTGGCCGACACCCCGGTCGTCAGCAAGCGCGGCGCGGCCGCCTGCGTGATCATGGCCAGCGAGGGCTACCCCCTGCACTATGAGAAGGGCTTTGAGATTTCGATCCCGGAGGATGTGTGGCCGCACGTATCCGTGGCCGGCGCCAAAGAGCAGGACGGAAAGCTGCTGACCAGCGGCGGAAGGGTGCTCGGCGTGGCCGCCGTCCGCGGCACACTGGAGGAGGCGCTTCAGTCCGCCTACAGCATGGTGTCCCGCATTCACTTTGATCACGCGTATGTCCGCGGCGATATCGGCCGGCGCGCGCTGCAGGCGAGGGAGAAACAGTAATGGTTTACAGAGTCTATGTGGAAAAGAAGCGGGAGCTGGCGAACGAGGCGAAGGCGCTGCTCAACGACGCGCAGCGCTTCCTGGGTGTCAGCCGCCTGACGGACGTGCGCGTTTTCAACCGCTACGACGCGGAAAACATGTCCCGCGAGCTGTTTGACAGCGCCGTCAATACCGTGTTTTCAGAGCCGCAGGTCGACATCGCCACGTCGGACCTGTCCCTGCCCGACGCGCAGGTGTTCGCCGTGGAGTACCTGCCGGGGCAGTTCGATCAGCGCGCAGATTCCGCCGCGCAGTGCATCCAGATCATTTCGCAGGGCGAGCGTCCGCTGATCCACAGCGCGAAGGTATACGCGCTGTATGGCGACCTTTCCCCTGCGGACGTCGCCGAGATCAAAAAATACGTCATCAACCCTGTCGAGGCGAGGGAGGCGTCGCTGGCGCTGCCTGAGACGCTGAAAACCAATTACACGATCCCCACGACCGTCCGGACGCTGACCGGCTTTACCGCGCTGGACCGCGCCGGTCTGGAAGCCTTTGTCCGCGATTACGGACTGGCGATGGACACGGAGGATATCGCGTTCTGCCAGCGCTACTTCCGGACGGAAGGCCGGGACCCGACGATCACGGAGATCCGGATGATCGACACCTACTGGAGCGACCACTGCCGCCATACGACCTTCCTGACGGTCATTGACGATGTCCGGTTTGAGGACGCCCTGCTCCAGAAGGCCTATGAGGATTACCTGGCCGTCCGCCGGGAGCTGAACCGCACGAAGCCCATCTGCCTGATGTACCTGGCGACGATCGCCGCGCGCGCGCTGAAGGCGCAGGGCAAGCTGGACAAGCTGGACGAATCGGATGAGATCAACGCCTGCACCGTCAAAATCGAGATCGAGGCGGACGGCCAAAGAGAGCCCTGGCTGCTGCTGTTCAAAAATGAAACGCACAACCACCCCACCGAGATCGAGCCCTTCGGCGGCGCGGCGACGTGCATCGGCGGCGCGATCCGCGACCCGCTGTCCGGGCGCGCCTACGTATACGGCGCGATGCGCGTGACCGGCGCGGCGGACCCCACCGTTCCGGTCAGCGAAACCATCCCCGGGAAGCTGCCGCAGCGCAAGCTGGTCGCGACCGCCGCGGCCGGGTATTCCTCCTATGGGAACCAGATCGGCCTGGCCACCGGCATCGTGGATGAGATCTATCACCCGGGCTACGCCGCCAAGCATATGGAGATCGGCGCGGTCATCGCGGCCGCGCCGCAGGCCAACGTGCGGCGGGAGCAGCCCGCGCCGGGCGACATCGTGATCCTGCTCGGCGGTTCGACCGGGCGGGACGGCATCGGCGGCGCGACCGGGTCCTCCAAGGCGCACAACGCGCACTCGGTCGAAACCTGCGGCGCGGAGGTACAGAAGGGCAACGCGCCGGAAGAGCGGAAGCTGCAGCGGCTGTTCCGCCGCCCGGAAGCCACCCGTCTGATCAAGCGCTGCAACGACTTCGGCGCGGGGGGCGTCTCCGTGGCCATCGGCGAGCTGGCTGACGGCCTGGTCATCGACCTGAACGCCGTGCCGAAGAAGTACGACGGCCTGGACGGGACCGAGCTGGCCATCAGCGAATCCCAGGAGCGGATGGCGGTCGTCGTGGCCAAGGAGGACGTTCAGGCGTTTCTGGCGCTGGCCCATCAGGAAAACCTGCAGGCCTGTCCCGTCGCGGAGGTCCAGGCCGACCCCCGGCTGGTGATGAACTGGAACGGCCGGAAAATCGTGGACATCAGCCGCGAATTCCTGAACTCCAACGGCGCGGAAAAGCATATTTCGATCACGCCACAGAAGGCGGACCTCCAGCCCAAAGCGATCAGCGGCGGCTTTGCGGACAACTACCGGAGCCTGGCGCAGGACCTGAACGTCTGCTCCAAGCGCGGGCTGTCCGAGCGGTTTGACTCCACCATCGGCGCGGGCACCGTGCTGATGCCCTTCGGCGGGACGCGCCAGCTGACGCCGGTCCAGGCGATGGTGCAGAAGATCAGCCTGGAGAAGGCGTATACGGACGACGTTTCGCTGATGGCCTGGGGATATAATCCCTTTGTGACCGAGCAGAGCCCCTACCACGGCGCTTACCTGGCGGTCGTGGAATCGGTATGCAAGCTGATCGCCACCGGCGCCTCGTTCAACGAGGTGTACCTCACCTTCCAGGAGTATTTTGAAAAGCCGGGGACCGACGGACGCCGCTGGGGTCAGCCGCTGGCCGCGCTGCTCGGCGCGTTTGAAGCGCAGATGCGGCTCGGCATCGGCGCGATCGGCGGCAAGGACAGCATGAGCGGCTCGTTTGAGCAGCTGGACGTTCCCCCCACGCTGGTTTCATTTGCCGTGACCACGGGCAAGGCCGGCGAGATCGTCTCGCCCGAGTTCAAGCAGGCCGGACATCCGGTGATGCTGCTCACCCCGGCAGAGGGTGATGACGGCCTGCCGGACGCGGCATCGCTGATCCGGCTGTTCACGCGGGTGAACGCGCTGACGCGCAGCGGCCAGGCGGTCGCCTGCTACACGCCCGGCATAGGCGGCGTCGCCGAGGCCGTCATGAAGATGGCGTTCGGCAACGGGTTCGGCTTTGCCTTTGACAGCGCCGTCACCGTACCGCAGCTGTTTGGATATCATTACGGCGCGTTCGTGCTTGAGCTGACCGAGCCGATCGAAGACGGCCTCCTGCTGGGACATATCACCGCGGATGACCGCCTGACCCTGAACGGCGAAGCGGTCAGCGTGACCGGACTGCTCGGCCTGTACGAAGGCCGTCTCGAGCCAGTATACGCCTGCAACATCCCCGCCGCGGCGGGACCGATGGAGACCTTCGATGATCCCGGCGCTCCCGCCTGTCCATCGCCGGCGGTTCGGCGCGCCCGGCCGCGGGTGCTGATTCCGGCCTTCCCCGGGACCAACTGCGAGTACGACAGCGCCAAGGCCGTCGCGGACGCCGGCGCGGCGCCGGAGGTCCTGGTCATCAATAACCTCTCCCCGGACGATATCGCGCGCAGCGTGGACCGTTTTGCCAAAGCGCTGTCCGATGCGCAGATGGTGTTTATTCCCGGCGGGTTCTCCGGCGGCGACGAGCCTGACGGCAGCGGCAAGTTCATCACGGCCTTCTTCCGCAACGCCGCGGTCAGGGACGGCGTCACCGCGCTGCTTGAGCGGCGGGACGGCCTGATCTGCGGCATCTGCAACGGCTTCCAGGCGCTCATCAAGCTCGGGCTGGTGCCCTATGGCCGGATCATGGATACCGACGCGCACTGCCCGACGCTGACCTTCAATACGATCGCGCGTCACCAGTCGCGCATCGTGCGCACACGGGTCGTCACCAACCGGTCGCCCTGGCTGCGCCTGACCAGACCCGGCGATATCTACAACGTACCCATTTCGCACGGCGAAGGCCGGTTCTACGCGGAGGAGGCCCTGATCAGGCAGCTTGCCGCCAACGGCCAGATCGCGACGCAGTATGTGGACGACGAGGGCCGCGCGACGGGCGATATCCGCTTCAACCCCAACGGCTCCATGTTCGCCGTGGAAGGCATCACGTCCCCCGACGGGCGCGTGTTTGGCAAAATGGGCCACAGCGAGCGCACAGGCCAGGGCCTGTACCGCAATGTACCGGGCAACTATGAACTCCGGATGTTCGAATCCGCCGTACAGTATTTCAGATAACCGGCCGATCAAGGAAAGGAAATTCACGACATGCCCTACATGACCGACATTGAGATCGCGCAGGCCTGCGAGATGCGGCCGATCGCGGACATCGCCGCCAAGGCGCACATCGATGAGAAATATGTCGAACAGTATGGCCGCTGGAAGGCCAAGATTGATCCCGCTCTGCTGAAGGAAACGGACCGGCCCGACGGCAAGCTGGTGCTGGTGACCGCCATCACGCCCACGCCCGCCGGCGAGGGGAAAACCACCACGACCATCGGCCTGGCCGACGGGCTCAGCCGCATCGGCAAGGACGTGACCGTCGCGCTGCGCGAGCCCTCGCTGGGCCCGGTATTCGGCATCAAGGGCGGCGCGGCAGGCGGCGGCTACGCGCAGGTCGTGCCCATGGAGGACATCAACCTGCACTTCACCGGCGATTTCCACGCGATCGGCGCGGCGAACAACCTGCTGGCCGCCATGCTGGACAACCATATCCAGCAGGGAAACCAGCTGGGCATCGACCCCCGGAAAATCACCTGGAAGCGCTGCGTGGACATGAACGACCGGCAGCTGCGGTTCATCGTGGACGGTCTGGGCGGCAAGGTGAACGGTACGCCGCGCGAGGACGGCTTCGATATTACCGTCGCCAGCGAGATCATGGCCGTATTCTGCCTGGCGTCCTCGATCACGGATCTCAAAGCGCGCCTCTCCCGCATCATCGTCGGCTACACCTATGACGACAAGCCCGTGACCGCCGGCGACCTGAAGGCCGTCGGGGCGATGACGGCCCTGCTCAAGGACGCGCTCAAGCCCAACCTGGTGCAGACGCTGGAGGGGACGCCCGCGTTTGTGCACGGCGGACCGTTCGCGAACATCGCGCACGGCTGCAATTCCGTGATGGCGACGCGGCTGGCGCTGAAAATGGGCGACTACACGGTGACGGAGGCCGGCTTCGGCGCGGACCTCGGCGCGGAAAAATTCCTGGACATCAAGTGCCGGATGGCCGGTCTCACGCCGGACGCGGTGGTCATCGTCGCGACCGTGCGGGCGCTGAAAATGCACGGCGGGCTGGATAAAAAGCAGCTCAATACGGAGGACCTGGCGGCGCTGGAAAAGGGCATTCCCAACCTGCTGCGCCATGTATCCAATATCAAAAACGTATACCGCCTGCCCTGCGTCGTCGCGGTGAACCGCTTCCCCACCGATACGGACGCGGAAATTGATTTCATCATCCGCAAGTGTCAGGCTTTGGGCGTCAATACGGTGCTTTCCACCGTCTGGGCCGAGGGCGGCAAAGGCGGCGAAGCGCTGGCCCGCGAGGTCGTCCGGCTCTGCGAGGAGGAAAAAGGCGACTTTGCCTTTTCCTATGACCTGGATTGCACGATCGAAGAGAAGATTCGGGCCGTCGTCACCCGGATATACGGCGGCGAAGGCGTCGCCATCACGCCCGCGGCGAAAAAGCAGATCGACCAGCTGACCGCCCTCGGCTTTGACCGGCTGCCGGTCTGCATCGCGAAAACGCAGTACAGCTTTACCGACGATCCGACCAGGCCCGGCGCGCCGGAGGGCTTTACCGTGACCGTCAGAAGCGTGAAGGTCTCCGCCGGCGCCGGCTTTGTGGTGGTCCTGACCGGCGATATCATGACCATGCCCGGCCTGCCGAAAGCCCCGGCCGCCGAACGGATCGACGTGGATGAAAACGGACGGATCAGCGGACTGTTCTGAGCAGCGGCGTTCGACTTTTTTCAGGATGGTTATTGTTATTTTGTCCCGACTGTGATATACTTGTGCAAAATCCAAAGGAGGGATCCATTATGAAGAAACTGCTGAAAGAATTCAAAGAGTTCGCGATGCGCGGCAACGTCATCGATATGGCCGTCGGTGTGATCATCGGCGCGGCGTTCGGTAAGGTTGTCACGGCGGTCATTGAGATTTTCCTGAACCCGATTCTCGAGGCGCTCCCCAAGGTGAACGATGCCGGCGGCACCGGTTTTGCCGGCAGCATTCTCAGCTTTCTGGCGGTCGTCGTTGAGTTTATCCTGACCGCGCTCGTCCTCTTCCTGATCCTGAAGGCGTTCAACAAGGCCAAGAACCTGCGGAAGAAGCCCGAGGAAGCGCCGGCTGCGCCCGCCCCGACCTGTCCCTACTGCAAGGAAGAGATCAAGGAAGGCGCGACCCGTTGCCCGCATTGCGCCGGCGACATCAAGCTTTATCAGCCCTGAAACCGCTGAATGGTCTTTGCCCCGCGCCGGTGACGCCTTCGCGTCCCGGAGGCGGGGCTTTCGTTATCCCTGAGGAGTGAACACACATGCTGCAGCTTTGCCCGGATGCGCCCGCAAAGCGCCTTCGGCTGCGATGGATTTTCGGCGTCCTGATCCTGGTGATGATGGGCGTCATTTTCTGGTTTTCCTCAATGAATGCCGCGCAGTCCTCCGAGGCTTCCGGACGGGTCACGGAAATCGCCATCCAGATCGTGTACCCGGATTATCCGACGCTGCCTGCGCAGCAGCGCCGCGGCGCGTACCGGCTGATGGAGCGTATTGTACGCAAGAGCGCGCATTTCAGTGAGTACGCCGTGTTGGGCTGCCTGTTTGCCCTCTTCTTCTGCACCTTTTCCTTCCGGTACCGTCCGGCAGCCGCGTGGGGATGCGCGACGCTGTACGCCATGAGCGACGAGCTCCATCAGGCGTTCGTGGCCGGCCGTGGCGCGATGATCACCGACGTCGTGATCGACAGCGCCGGCGCGGCCTGCGGCATATTGCTGGCCGTGATCGGGATGCTGCTCGCCGTCCGGATACGCAGGCCGCGCGGCTGATCACGCTTGCTGCGCGTTCAGCCTGCGGCGCATCAGCTCCTCCACATGCCGGCGGGCATAGCGGGCGTCCGCCTCCCGTTCCGCTTCATTCTGCGGGGCTTCGCCCATCAGGCCCACAAACTGGCTGACCTTCAGCCCCAGCGCCTCCTGGATGACCATATCGCTCCCCTGCGGCGCGACCAGATAATAGCACACCAGCGAGTCGCGCTGCCCGATCCGGTGCGCGCGGTCCTCCGCCTGGGCGTGAACGGCCGGTGACCAGTCGAGCTCCCCAAACACGACGCAGGTGGCGCGCTGCAGGTTCAGCCCGCTCGCCGCGCGCAGCGAAACACAGCACAAATCAGTCCGCCCGTCCATAAAGCGGGCGGCATTGCTTTCTTTCTGGGCCGTCGTTTCCCGGCCGGTGATCCACGACGGGTGCAGGGACTTCAGCTCCTTCTTATACACGTCCATCACCGAATGGTGATGCGCAAACAGCAGCACGGCTTCGCCCGCCTCCACCAGCGCGCGCACAAACTGGCACACGAAGGGCGCTTTGGATAATCCGGTCGCCTGGCGCTCGCCCTGGCTGACCTCGTTCTCCAGCAGCGCACGCTCGGACGCGGTCAGGGTCACATCCTCCAGCCGGCGCAGCCATTCCCACACCGGCGCCATCATCTGCCGGTACAGACGGTCGTCATGATCGATCTGCTGCACCAGGCGGCGTTTTTCCGGCAGCTCCGGCATGACCTCCGCCTTGGTGCGCCGCAGCATCAGCCCCTCATCGCGCAGATAAGCGCCGAGCTCCTCCGGATGCCGCACGATCTGGCTGCCGTATCCGGTGCACCATTCCCTGGTGAAGCTGTCGTAGTCGCCCAGGAAATGGTATTCCAATATATTGACGACGTTCCATATTTCGGCGCCGCGGTTGTAGATCGGCGTGCCGGAAAGCCCGATCACGCGCTCACATTTTTCGGCCAGGATGCTGGCCGCGGAGTATTTTTCCGAGCCGGTCCTGCGCAGCTCCTGGATTTCGTCAAAGACGACCATCCGAAACGACGTATCCGCCAGGGCCTGCTTCCAACCCCGCAGCAGCAGGTAGTGCACGATGTATACATCCGCCTCGGGCAGGTCATAGGGCGAAAGCCCGTGGATGATGTGTATGCGCGGGCGGGCGCCGCCGACACGCAAAAACCGCTCCGTCTCCCGCGCCCAGTTCAGCACCAGGTGCGGCGGAACCACCACGAGCGCCGGCATGGCGCGCAGCGTACCGATGGCCGCGAGCGCCTGTACCGTTTTGCCCAGGCCCATCTCATCCGCCAACAGAGCGTGTGGCGTGGAGAGCAGGAAGGATAACCCAGCCTGCTGAAACGGGCGCAGCGACCCGCTGAAGGCCGCGTCCGGCGGCTGCGCGAGCGTTCGGTGGGCGCGGGAATACGCTCTCTGGCGATAGGCGGCCTGCGCCTTTGCCAGCGCATCACGCCACGCCTGCTGATCCGCGCTGTCCCTGAGCTGCAGCGGCCAGCGCTGCATGATCCAGCTCAGGTCCTCCGTCGTTCGCCGGGAGGCGGAACGGCGGATTTCTCCGCGCCGGCCCTTCGCGTTGGTCGGCCAGAGGCGCTTGAGCGTCTCGATCACCTGCGGCGCCGCATTGATCTGCCAGGTACCCGAACGCCGGATATAGTGCAGCGACCCGCAGACCCGGTCGTCCGCCTGCGCACCAGGCTGCAGATAGGCCGGGAGCGGAATGCTTTGCAGCGCCTCGTCCGGAATGCGCCAGCCCGGCGCAATGTCCGGGCCGCGATCCGCCGTCTCCGCGGACGCGGGCAGCGGTACCGATTCGTCAGGTTCAGCCTGAGAGGACATCACCGCGGGTTGGGAGCTGTGCGCGGCCTTTTCCACAGGAACGGCTCCGCCCAGGCTGACGCCCCAGAGCTGGCTCAGGGAAAGCGGATACACCGGGACGCCGCCCGCCATGGCCGGCAGCGCCACCGCCCGTTCGCTCAGCAGGATGATGGCACGCAGGCGCTTCGTCTGCGCGTACTTTGTCAGCTGCGTCAGTACGGACTGCGCGCGCAGCGCGCCACGCTTGCACTCGATGCCGATGTCACCGCAAAGGAAGTCGATCCGGCACCGCGGCGCGAGCCTCGCTTCATGAATAAAATCGAGCTGCGCCCGCTGAAGCGCTTCCGCCGTGAGCGCGTGCAGATCATATTCGTCCGTCAGCTGCGGGCATCTGAGCTGCCTGAGCGCGCGCAGCACTTCATCCAAACGGCTGTCATTCATGGGCGGCAGGCGTATTCTTCCAGCGTCCGCTGAGCAGATAGACCGAGCCGATGAGGAACGGAACGAGGCCCGAAAGCGCGTTCCCGTACCAGAAGCCACGGATGCCCAGGCCCAGCGTGACCCCCAATACGAAGGACAGGCCGATGCGGCAGACGATCCCATCGAGCAAGGCCACGAGCAGGTTCAGCTTCGAATTGCCGGATCCGTTGATCAGCGAAAAGCTCGCGGGCCGAAGCGTGCAGCCGAGATACTGTACCATGGCCACCGGAATATAGGTCAGCGCCAGCTCGATCACCTTCGGGTCGCCGGAGAAAAAGCCGAAGACCCATTCCGGCCTCAGCCAGGTCAGCACAGCGAAGATGCCGGCCGGGATCGCGACGATCCACAGCGCGTGAAGGACGATTTTGGGGACACGGCTCGTTTTTCCCGCGCCGAGCGCCTGGGACACCATCGCGCCGCCGGCCGAGGAGATCGCCTGCGACACGACGCCGATCATATTTTCAAGCTTTCTCGCGATGCCGGTCACGGCCACCGCGACGGTCCCATAGGCGTTGACATACCGGTTGACGAAGAGCATGGAAAACGTGACCGCCGCCGACTGGATGACCATGGGAACGCCCAGCGACAGCAGCGGCTTGATCACGTCAGGGTACAGCCGGAAGCTGTGGGGATGAAAATCGAAGCGGATCTGTTCGCGATGCCGGTACAGCAGCCGGAGCGCGAACAGAAAGCTGACCGCCTGGCCGATCACCGTCGCCAGCGCCGCGCCGCGCGGGCCCATGTGCAGCGGGCCCACAAACAGAATATCCAGGATCACGTTCAGCACCGCCGCCAAGGCGATAAAAATGAACGGGTGCCTGGAATCGCCCATGCCGCGGAGCACCGCGGACACGAGGTTGTAGCCGTAAATGAACACAAGGCCATAGACACAGGTCACCGCGTAATCGCAGGTGTATGCCCAGATATCCTCCGGGGTGTTCAGCCAGCGGACGATGCCCTGATAGCTGAGCAGGAAAGCGCAGGTCAGCGCCAGGGCCAGCGACATCAGCAGCGTAAACAGCGTGCCGACCATCTGGCCGACACGGTCATAGCGCTGCTCGCCGACGAAGCGGGAAATCATGATCTGACCGGCGTTGGAGAAGCCCATGGCCACAAACGTCAGCAGCATCAGCACCTCCCCGCCGATCGAGACGGCGGACAGGCCCTGCGTGCCGACGTAACGCTCCACCACCACCATATCCACCATATTGTATACCAGCTGGAGCAGGCCCGATAAAAGGAGCGGAAACGAAAACCGCAGCAGTGTGCCCGCGACGCTGCCGGAGGTCAGATCACGGATGATCCCGTTTTTGGATTGCTCGGACATAACGCGCCTCACTTCAGGAAGATTTCCGTAAAAAGGGCAGCTTCGGTTTGATCCGGTTCGCGTAGATCATCACGGCAGCCATGAGCAGGCGGTCATACAGCAGCATGGCGAACACATACATGACCAGCAGACCGCAGAGCATGACCGTGCCCATTTCATGAAATTCCTGCATGAACGCCTCCATGGGAAACAGCAGCTGCAGACAGCTGTACATGAGGATGATCGTGCCGGCAAACAGCGCGATCTTCGCCAGGAGCCGCACCGGCCGCCGGCGAATGCTGTCAAGCTTCCATTTGACCAGGGGATAGTACCCGATAAACAGATAAAAGAAGGCCGCTTCCTTGTCGATCCCCAGAATCAGCGACAGGAGCGCGGTCGCGGCAAAGGTCGCCCAGGCGCTCGCGTCGCCGAATTCAATTTTCACCGGGAGCAGCACGAGCCCGCACAGCAGGGGCACCGCGTACACGGCGACCGGAATGAGCCCGCCCAGCAGCATGATCACGACCGACAGCGCCACCGCCATGCCGCAGTAGGCGACCCTCACGCTTGCCGGCGCCCGTTTTCCCGTCATCTGATCGCCTTCTCAGGGCAGCGGCGCAGCACTGACAGCACCGCCCAACCCATGCCGGCCGCCGTCAGCGCGAGCAGCGAATAGACGAGCCAATTGGCAAACCAGACCGTCTGCCCGAAAAACGGCAGCGGCTTTTTAAAAAAAAACTGCAAACCCACGCACGCGCCGACAGAGACGGCCAGCACGGCGGAGCGCGTCAGGATCAGCCGGGCCTTCCCGGGTGTCCGGCACCGGACGCAGGCAGCGACGAAAATGATGCCCAGCAGGATGGCGGCAAACAGCTGATTCAGACGGATAAAGGTGATCAGCGAGGTCGCGTTCACATACTCGTCCTGCCGGAATACCTCAAAAAACATCTGTCCGGACAAATAGAGCACAAAATAGAACAATGCGGAGCGCTTTTGACCGCGCTTGCCGGAGAGCGAGCGCGCGGCCATGACGCTCAGGCAGAGCGTATAGACGCCGGCATAGAAAAACTCCGGAACATAGCGGTCGTCCGGATATTCGGGTTCCGGCGCGTAGGAGAACGGGAAAAAGCCGCCCTCGACACCGGGCCCCTTGCCGAGCAGGCTCAGCGGCTCGCAGAACCTGATCAGCGCCACCACCAGCAGCAGCGCCGGGAGCAGCGCGGCCCACAGGCGGCGGATGCTCACATGGTGGATGCTGGCGGTCAGCAGGCAGGCCAGCCAGGCGCCCGCGAACACGCCCAGCGCCATGAAGCCGCCCAGCGCCGGGTTGAAGATGAACGCGAGCGGCCGCTCATAATCCAGCGGATAGATCAGGACGCGCGTCAGGGCGTACAGCGCGTGGCCGCAAAGCACGCCCAGGCCAATGGTCAAGGGCATGGCGGTCAGGGCGACAGAGCTGTCCAGCCCCGTTTGACGGGTGAGCGCCATCAATAGGAGGCATCCGGCGAACGCGGCCAGGCACGCGCCCACCGAAAAGGCCGTCACCGTCAGAGAACCGATGGTCAATAAAGGCTCCATAAGCGTTCCTTCTCACTCCTGCCACGCGCTGGCAAAGAAAATCATGTCCGCGTTGGTTCTTTTCTGACTCTTGGTATTGGGATAGGGGGAATCGATCGATTTGCCATTGAAGAGGACGCGGACAGACGAGCCGCCGTCCAGATTATAGGCGCACTTTACGTCCCCCAGCGACTGCACGAGCTCGGCGAAATCCTGTATCCACAATCCGGTATGATCCGGGTCGTCCGGACCGTCCGACTGCACGATCATGTAGGACAGCGGGCCGGTCTGCGCGATGCAGACGCGGCGCGCTTCGATCTCGCCGCCGTACATTTTGCGGTAACGCAGGTTTTCGGTCATGTCCGGTACGATTTCACCGTCCACGATCAGCGCCGGGCCGAAGGAAAAGCAATTGATCACGCTGCCCTCAAAGGCGGCGAAGTCTGCCTCAGTGGCGCGGCGGATGATATGGAAATCGCCCGCGTCATCGATGATCAGGGCGTCAAACCCGTCAAAGCCGTCGTTATTGGCCGCGGCGTTGTGCTTGATGACCTTGCCCTGGCGAACGATATGGCGTCCATACCCGTTGAAGTTGTCGCCGAAGCCGTCGCCATTGATGGCCAGCACCGGATTCACGTGGGACGCCCACCACTTGTCGTTTTCCCTGCCCTTGCCGTTGTGCGCCAGGCCGGTGCGCAGCTGGGACGCATCCGCGATTTCAATGCGGATCACCCAGTAATTGGTCCGGACGGTTTCGCCCTGAGAATGGTCGCGGTATTTATTCGATTCCGAGCGGAACGGCGCGTACCATTCCCCCCGCTCCATGGTAATGTGGAGCGACGGATCCTGATACTCTGTCTCCGAGAGGTAGAAGGACGGGTTGACGTCATTCATTTTCGCCTGGTCCAGGGGAATCGGGACCACCTCGGCCAGTGAGACCTCGGAAGGCACCAGTACAAGCATGGAGAGCAGCAGGATCACGGTAAGCGCAATGATCAGAGTACGTTTCATGGTCAAACTCCTTCAGTATTATTCAGCGTCCGTCAGCTGACCGTCCGGGGTCACCAGCACCCTGCCGGTCAGGGAGAAAGACGCGGGCAGGTTGTCCATTTTCGCGACCTTCTTTTTGTTGATCATATATCCCCAGCAGGTCTGGCGGGCCTTTTCATCCTCAAGCTCAAACGGACGATAGTCGCCGCGTTTTCCGGTTTCGCAGGGCACAACGCTCAGCTCCGTCAGCACGGGCGTGCCATTGCTCACATCGTAATACAGCTGAAAAATGCCCGTCGCCGGGTTCACCTCGCCCATCGTCCCGAAGATGAAATTGCCCGTGCTGAACATGACCGGCTTGCCCTGATAAAAAAACACCGGCTGAAGCACATGCGGATGATGTCCCCAGACGACATCCGCGCCGGCGTCGATCAGCTTTCTCGCAAAGCTGAACTGCGTACTCATGATCGTGGTCATATGCTCCTCGCGTCCCCAGTGCATGCTGCATACGACCAGCTGGCAGCCCATTTCTTCCTTCAGCTTTTTGATTCTGGCCTCATAGCGCTTGAAATCGCGCTTTTCATCCGGGTACGACATGCCCACCATGCCGATTTTGACGCCCTTGACCTCGGCCACGCCGAGGATATCGGATTCCTGCGGCATGCCCGGATAAATGGTGCCGAAGTGATTCATCCCGGCGTTATCCAGGATCTCCAGCGTATCCAGATACCCCTTCTGCGTAAAATCAAAGCAATGATTGTTGACCGTATTGACGACATCGATCCCGCCCTCCAGCAGCACGTTCACAAAGTCCGGCCGGCCGATCATATTGTATTTTTTGCCGGATTTCAGAGCCTCCCGCTCGGTGAAAACCACCTCAAGGTTGGCGAAGGAGTAATCGTCGCGCTGAAAATAATCCGCGACCAGGCTGAACGGCCAGGCGTAACCGCGCTCATTGATCACATTGGTCAGGCTGGCGGCGGACGACCTGGACTGCGTCGCGTCGCCGATGGACAGGTCGCCGATGAAGGAGAGGACCATCTCCTGTTCCGCCGGCTGGGTGCTCACGTCCGAAACAGAGGCCTCCGCCAGCCGCAGATACGGCCCGAGAAAGGCGCTCGGGGACACATAGGTCAGGACAAACGGGTCGTCCTTGCTCCCGCTGCCCGCCGAAATGGCAACGCGGCTCAAATCCAGCGTCAGCGCCGGACGCACGCCGACATTCAGCCTGCCGAAAAAGCCGACGCTGATATGGCCGTCCACGCCGGCGATCCAGCCCTTCTTTCCGGACTTGTTCCGGAGCGTGCCCGACCACCAGGGAGAGGTGCCAAGGCTGCGATCCACCAGCAGACCGTGGCTTTTCGCGTAGGGCGTGGCGTACGCGCGGCGCGTCAGCCGGTTGTGCTGCCAGACGCTCTTGTCAAAGCCCCACTTCGTATCCGCCATCTGATCATAGCTGAGCAGCCAGAGCCGGCCCTGGTCCGTCTCAACGACCGCCTGCATCAGAGGGCTGTCCCCCAGCAGCGCCGTGATCATTTCGCTGTTCAGCCAGTGACTTAGGTCGCTGTCACGGAAGTCGGTCAGATCAGGATAATTGTGATTCTCCCTGTCCTTCTCGTCCTCCACGAACGTGACCTGTTTGCAGTCGAGGATCATATCGCTGAGCAGGATCGCCTGCCCGTCCTCCACAGAGAGCACCCGCCACACGACCGGCGCGGCCGTGCCATCCTCTTCGCAGGGATACTCTCCCAGCGTCAGGTACTGGTAGCCGCCCTCCGATTTATTATATCCGCGCAGCGACTCAGCCCGGGCCAGGCCCAGCAGGCAGAGCGCGGCAATCGCCGCGAAAACCACGGCGCGAAATCTGTTTCCCATCATATATCCCCCTTGCGTCCGGCTGATCAGCTCTTTTCGCGGGCTTTGGCCGCTTTCGGCCTGATCACGGAGATATCCTCCTCATTCTGTCCGTTTTCGTCCTCTTCCCGCTCTTCCCGCACCTCCCAGTGCAGCAGGAAGGTCAGCGCCGCGCGCAGCGCGATGACGCAGGCAATCATGCCGATCTCCTCGAACGATCGCGCGAGAATCGTCCTCAGCACCTCGGCGCCAAGCTTGAACTCCAGCGCAAAGGCGATCCCATGGGCGAGCAGCAGCCGCAGATTGCGCTGCTTATGATGGATGATGGCCGAGAACACCCTGAACACGGTCACCACGATGATCGCGACGCCGATCGCCTCCATCAGCAAAATCGAATAATTGACGATGATGAAAAAGATGCTTTCAAGATATTCAAATAAGCTGGACGCGTGGCTAATCATGACAGTCCCCCTGATGGTATGAGCTCTGCCGTCTGAAAGCCCAGCTGATGGGCGGCGGCTTCACACTGTGCGCTGTTCAGATGCATAATGGTGACCCTGGAACGCATTGCGGGCGGGAAGAGCGACGCCAGCTGATGGAGCGGCAGGTGGACCTCGCTGCTCGCCGCGTCGATCGCCTCAGTATAGATACGCTCAAAGGCGGGGTGACTGCGGATGAAGGCCGCGATGCCGTCCGTGACGCACGTATCCGCCGTATACAGCACGCCCCCGCCCGGGGTTTCGAATTCGAAGGAAAAGCACCGCATGCCCGGCGCGTGCCGAGTGGGCGCATAGCGGAACGAGTCGATGCTGTCAAAGCCCTGGAGCGCCGTGTCCGGCAGATACGTCACCAGCTGCTCCGGCACGCCGAACAGCTGGATCAGCTGCCGCAGCTGCCCGGCATAGACCGGATCATCCGGCAGCAGGACCTTCGCGTTGAAGCCCAGGCGCTGCGCGCAGTACAAAACCAGCGACCCGAGTGAGCCGCAATGGTCCGAATGCAGGTGGGAGACAGCGATCCAGACTTCACTCACACCCTCCAGCGCGCGGCACTCGATCAGCCGGGAGAATACGGATTCGCCGCAATCCAGCAGCAGCAGACGGCCGTTCCCGCGCAGAAACGCGGAGGTATTGCCCTCATGCGGATAAAACGCCGCGCCGCGGCCGAGAAAGGAACATTTCACCGGACGACCTCCTTGTCAATTCCTCGCTTTTTTCCAGACACCGGGAACAAACAGAATCAGGATCGGGAAGATCTCCAGCCTGCCAAGCAGCATATCCAGGATCAGGACGATCTTTCCCCCGACAGAAAAACCGGCAAATCCGCCCATCGGGCCGACGACGTCCAGACCGGGCCCGATATTGTTGAGGCACGCGATGTCGGCGGTCAGGCTGGTTTCAAACGAATTGCCTTCGATCGACAGCAGCAGGGTGGAAAAGATAATGATCAGACAGTACGCCACCAGGAAGGCATAGGTATTGGAAATGGTATCATTCGAAACGGTTTCGCCGTCGATATGCACCTTGCCGACGGAATTGGGATGCAGCGCGCGGCGCAGCTCCCGCCTGAGCGACTGAAAGAGGATGATGACCCGGGAAACCTTGAAGCCGCCGCCTGTCGATCCGGCGGACGCGCCCATCAGCATCAGCCCCACCAGCAGCGCGCGTGTAAACTGCGGCCACAGGTTAAAGTCAGCAGTAGAATACCCCGTCGTCGTGATAATAGACCCTACCTGAAAAGCCGCATCCTTGACAGCCGTGCCTTTGCTGGCATAAAGCGGCGCAATATTGATGCTGATCAGGACTGTCGCGCAAAGGATGATCGCCAGATAGGCTATGACCTCCTTCAT
>CAMNEH010000031.1 GCA_946536315.1 uncultured Clostridia bacterium | reverse complement strand
CCCCAGCCCGCTTCCTGCCAGATGCCGCTGGCCACATAGATGGTGCGGAACGCGCCCGCTTCCGTCAGGAAGTCGATCTGCGTACCGGCCAGCAGGTTGATCAGGCCGCCAGAGGGAGACAGGAAGATGCGCAGCATACCGCAGATGACCATGGTGGAAATGAAGTGCGGCGCGTAGATCACAGTCTGCACGGTGCGCTTGAGCCTTTTGAACCGCAGCTGGTTCAGCGCCAGGCTCATGATGATGGGCACCGGGAAGCTCCAAATCAGGCCGTAAAAGCTCAGCTTCACCGTGTTCCACAGCATCCGGTCGAAGGTAGGCGCCCGGAAGAACCGCTGGAACCATTTCCACCCAGCCCAGGGGCTGGCGGTGATGCCCAGGCCCGGATTGTAGTTGCGGAAGGCGATCTGGATGCCGTACATGGGGCCGTACTTGTACACGATGGTGATGATCACTGGGATCAGCAACAGAACATACGGCTGCCAGTTGTCCGCGATTCTCCGCCCCAGGCTCTTACGATGAACCTTCCGGACGGGAGAAACCGTTGAACTCATACACATTCCTCCTTTTTCTCCCATGAAATTGATTCATGAAACGTTTCATGAACTTTCAACTACAAAATATCACATCTCTGGAAAAATGTCAACCGGATTTTTGGGTATGATTCAAAAAAACCTCTTCTTGACCAAATTCCATGAAAATGATATATTATTTCATGAAATCGTTGTTTTGAAAGGTGAAAGAGCCATGCACGAAAAAAGCGCCCCCACCATGGCAGACGTCGCCCGGGAGGCCGGCGTGGCCCTGGGTACGGTATCCAAAGTCGTCAATGGACAGCCTGTGGGCGAGGAATACAGGGCCAAAGTCGAAGAGGCCATCGCCAGGCTGGGATACCAGTACAACAGCAGCGGCCGTGCCCTGCGCATCGACCAGACCAACACTATCGCCCTGATCATTCCCAATACCATCAACCCCTATTTCGCCCTGCTGGTGCATCATATCAACATGGCGCTGGAAAAGCGGAATTACAGGATGCTGCTGTGCTTCACACAATACGATCAGAGCCGGGAAATGGAATACATTCAAATGGTACGCCAGAACCGGGTGGACGGCATCATCGCCCTGACCTATAATCCCGATCTGGTCATTCCGGACGATATTCCCTTTGTGACCATCGACCGCTTCTTTTCCGTGTCCGTTCCCTGCGTGGCGTCGGATAATTTTGGCGGCGGCTGGCTGGCAGCCCATAAGCTGAAGGAACTGGGCTGCAGGAAGCTGGGCTTCATCCGCGTCGGTTCCACCCTGACCAACGAGCCCAGCAAGCGCAAGGATGGGTTCGTTGCCGCCTGTGTGGAAATGGCCATGCCCTTTGAGGTCATGGCCCTGGAGGACGGCGCTCCTTTCAGCCAGTTCGAAGACTTTCTGGCCCGGCACGTTAAAAACAAAAAGCTGGACCTTGACGGCCTCTTTATCGGCACGGATTCCCTGGCATGGCAGATCATCCACGTATTACAGCGGATGAAGCTGCGCGTACCTGAGGACGTACAGGTCATCGGCTTTGACGGCATCCGCATGTTCGGCGATCTGGAGCCTGTGGTCTCCACGATTGTACAGCCGGTTCAGGAAATTGCCGAAGCCTGCGTTACAACTGTTCTTTCCAAGCATTTATCCAATGTTCCCTCGCTCATCTGCCTGCCGGTACAGTATCTGGCCGGCGGTACCACAAAGGACTCGTAATGGTTCAAGAAAAAGGAGGCTTTCCTATGGTTGATGTCGTAGCCCTGGGTGAATTACTGATCGATTTCGCGCCCAAATCCGTGAATGAAGCGGGTTATCCCGTTCTGTCCGCCAATCCCGGCGGCGCTCCAGGCAACTTTCTGGCCGCGCTGAACAAGTACGGCTGCAAAACCGCCATGATCGGCAAGGTGGGCGACGATCTGTTCGGCCGCCTGCTGATCAACACGCTGCAAAGCGCCGGCATCGAAACAAAGGGCGTGCTGATGGACGGCAATCAGTTCACCACCCTGGCCTTCGTTTCCCTGGACAAAAGCGGCAACCGGGATTTCAGTTTCGCCCGCAAACCCGGCGCGGATACCTGTCTGCAGCCGGACGAGGTCGACGAACGCCTGATCGCAGACGCTAAGGTGTTCCATTTCGGCACCCTGTCGCTGACGAATGAGCCCGCGGCCTCCGCCACCCGGAAGGCCATTGAACTGGCAAAGGCCCATGGCCTGCTCATCAGCCTGGACCCCAATCTGCGCAAGCCGCTGTGGAAAAATGAAGCGGACGCGAAGGCCGCCATCGAATGGAGCCTCCGCCAGGCGGATATCGTGAAGATCAGCGATGAGGAAATCGAATTCCTGTGGGGACTGACTCCGGAGGAGGGCAGCAGGAAGCTGCTGACGGAATACGGCGTCTCTCTCGCCTACATCACCCTGGGTCCCAGGGGCTGCTACGCCGTGACCGCTTCCCATCACGTCACGGTGAACAGCCCCTCCGGCATTCAGGTCATCGATACCACCGGAGCGGGCGACATCTTCGGCGGCAGCGCCATGAGCCAGTTCCTCTCCATAAAAAAATCCCCTTCCGATTTAACGGAAGAGGAATTGACCTGGATCGTCCGCTTCGCCTGCACCGCCGCCAGCCTGTCCACACAAAAGCACGGCGGCATCACCAGTGTTCCGGATCAGCAGGAAGTGATGGAGCGGTTGAATGCTGATCACCCCACCAACCAAGGCAGCGCCGATGCAATGAGGTAGATAAAAGCTTGATATCATGAGGCCGGCCTGATCTCGGAAATCCGAGAAAAGGCCGGCCTTTTGATGTGCCGTTCACGCCGCGTCCGCGCCATCGGGAGATACGGCATGTCCGGATGATGCGCTGCAGTGAATGAAATACCAAAATATGCCCGAAAAAATATTCCGGATAAAGCTTGACAAATATATCGTGCGGCGATATAATGCCCTCACGATATATCGTGCTACGATATATCGCAAGCCGATGGAGGTGGTTGTATGGCAGAAGGACCTGCGTTGACCGAATCGACGTATTATATTCTTTTATCCCTTGTGAAGCCGCGGCACGGCTACGGGATCATGCAGCGAACGGATGAAATGTCCTGTGGGCGGGTGCGTCTGGCGGCGGGGACGCTGTACGGCGCGCTGAGCGCCCTGTGCGCCAAGGGCTGGATCATCCCGCTGCCGACTGAGGATGAAAGCCGGCGCAAGGAATACAGGCTGACGGAAAAGGGCATGATTGTCCTGCGGGCAGAGGTAAAAAGGCTCAGGGAACTGGCCGACAACGGAGAAAGGGCCTTGAAGGAGGGCTGAAAGATGGAAGACAGGAAGACGATCAGGAAATGGTTCTGGGTGTGGGAGTTTGAAAAGGAAGAGGACTGGCTCAACGAGATGGCCCTGAACGGCTGGGTGCTGGAGAGCGTGGGGATGTGCAGCTACAACTTCGTGCGCTCAGCGCCGGGCGAATACAGCGTCCGTTTGGAGATGCACCCGTATGACGAGGCGTATCTGTCGTTCATGCAGGAGACCGGGGCGGAATATATCGGGCGGATGATGGCCTGGATCTATTTCCGCAAAAAGACGGCGGACGGGCCGTTTGACCTGTTCTCGGACATCGATTCCAAGATCGATCACCTGGACAGAATCGGCAAGTTCCTGAGCATCATCGGCGGGGCGAACCTGCTGATCGGACTTGTCAACAGCTGGAACCCCACCAGGCTCGGCTGGATCAACCTGGTGTGCGCGACGCTGCTGATGTACTCTCTGGGCCGGATTCACGGCAAGAAGGAAGCGTTGAAGCGGGAAAGGATGCTGCATGAGTGAGCATTCAAGCCGCATCGACCGTCAGCACCGCATCGTTGAACCCATCGATGATTTCTGCCGGCCGGATGATCATCAAACAGGAAGCTGATATCAGCCTTCTGCTTCCCCGTAGGGTACGCCGAGGCCCGATACCAGAGAATCGTAGACGGTTTTGATGCAATCCCAGTTTTTATCCCGGTCCAGCGCCAGGCCCCGGCCCACGCCGGATACGACGGTACCAGCGCCGATCTGCTCCAACTGCCGGCCAAAGTCTTTCAGCAAGGCGGGAGCGCTGCCCTGCTGCGTGGAGCGGCCATCGAGTATGATGTGCACAAAAACCCTCTCAAGGCCCTCCTGACGCGCCATTCTCAGTATTTCCAGCGGGTAGTCCACAGAACCATGGGAGGACTTTTGAGAAAGCAGCGCCAGCAGGTGAAGGGCTGCGCCTTTGTCCTTACAGGTTCTGATGGCTTTCAGAATCGGCCCGTTTTGCCGGAAGCTTCCGTCCGCCATGGCACGCTCCAGCCGGACATCGTCCTGAAGAATGACCCGTCCGGACCCCAGGTTGATATGGCCTGCTTCGGAATTGCCGGGTTTGCCCGGCTGCAAGCCCACGTCCGGTCCGGAGGCGCCCAGCGCGGCGAAGGGCTCGTCCTGCATCAGATGATCCCAGAAGGGCGTCTCCGCCAGATGGAGCGTGTCGTTCCCATCCCCGGTGCCCAGGCCCCAGCCGTCCAGAATAATCAGAAGGGTCTTCGAAGGCCGTTCAAAGGCAAACAATGCTTTGCCGGTCATCGCGGCGGGCTGAGGGAGCCCCATGGCCGAAAGGACCGTAGGCGCCACATCGCACAGGGCGCCATTCGTGGCAAGGCGGTGCGCCCCCGGCGCAAACAGGGCCACGGGGTTCGATGTATGGGCAACATGAGGTTGACCGTCAGGGCCGCGCAGCGTTTCGATGTTGCCGTGATCGGCGGTGATCAGTACATGGAAGCCATGCTCCCGCGCGTACCGGACCGACTCCGAAAGATACCGGTCCACGGCCTGAGCGGCCTTCAGCTTAGCCACATCCGAGGTGGTATGGCCGATCACATCCCCATTGGCGAAATTGACGACGATCAGGTCAACTCCGCGTTCAACACCGTCCCTGAGCCTGTCCGCGACGGCAGGCAGGCTCAGCTGCGGCACCTGATCGAAGGGGATTCCACGGGGAGACGGCACGCAGACATCCTCTTCGCCAGGGCAGGGGCTCTGCTCTCCACCGTTGAAAAAGAAGGTCACGTGGGCGTATTTTTCACTCTCTGCCAGATGGAGTTGAGTCTTTCCTGCTGCAGACACCGTCTGCGCCAGCGTATCCCGCACCTTTTCCGGCGCAAAGGCAACCGGAAGATACGTATATTTTTCGCTGTACATGGTCAACGGCACAAAATCCGAAAACCACAGGTCATCCCGGTCGAAGGCGCTGAAGGCGGGGTCGGTAAAGGCGTCGGTCAGTTCCGTCTCCCTTTCTCCGCGGCGGCAGCAGAATATGACGGCGTCCCCGCTTTCGATCAGGCCCACAGGCCGTCCATCCCGGCCATACAGGTTGAGGGGCGGCATATGATAATCCGTCCGACTGCGAACGCTGTATTCCTTCTCGATCTGACGCGCCAGCGCCTCGGCGCCACTGAGCCGATAATTCTCCATCGCTGTTCTCCTTAGGATGAGTTTTTTCGATGCGTCCGGTTGAACCGCTGCCCGGGCTGTGATACAATGGGCCTGCCAGAACACACCGCGACCGAAAATGATTTGACAGATCAGGGGGAATCGTATGATCAACTACGCCCATCGCGGCGCCAGCGAGTATGCGCCGGAAAATACCATGTCATCCTTCTGCCTTGGCGTCCGCATGGGAGCCAACGCCATCGAAACGGACGTCCAGCGCACCAGGGATGGCGTCCTTGTGCTGCACCACGACCTGAGTTTGAAACGGACAGCCAACGTGGACAGACAGGTCGCTGACGTCACCTTTGACGAACTGTCCCAAATGGATATGGGCAGCTTCAAATCGCCCGTATATGCAGGCGAGCGCATCGTGCCGCTGCGCGATTTCCTGTATTATTTCAGCGGCAGGCCTCTTCTGTTTGCTTTTGAGATCAAACAAAGCGGCATTGAGCGGGAAACGCTGGACATGATCAGGCAGTACCTGCCCGATGAGCGCTTTACCGTCACGTCCTTCATGCTGGACAGCCTGCTTGCGCTGGCGGAGCTCGAACGCAAGCCGCGGCTGGGCTATTTGGCCAGGGAATTCAGCATCCCGCTGCTGGAGCGTCTGGTCAGTGCGCATATCGAGGAATACTGCCCGAAGGCCGAATGGCTCACCGCGGACATGGCCCGCGAGGCACGGTCCCGATGCCTGGGGCTCAGAGCGTGGGGAGTCAAGACCGAGGCCCTGATGGTCAGGATGTGTGAACTGGGCGTCGACGGCATGACCGTGAACTTTCCTGACCGGCTGGCAAGTTATCTGGGGAAACGCTGATTGAATGAAGTGGTTGGATGGCAGATGGATTTTTCGAACTGATGAAGCCGTATGAAGGGAGGCGTAATTGGATCGCGCGCGCACCGCGGACGCAGGCGTCTTACGCACCGCGCACGAGATGCGAGGCTACGACGACCGGAATGAGGCAAAATCAGGACGGAAAAGACATTTGCCAGACATGCCGCTGAATGAATCAGCGGTTCCCTGGACAAAGCGCGCGCATGAACGCGCGGCATGGCTATCTGGAGCGCCGGGCGTAAAGGATATAGGACACGGCGGATACGGTACAGCCGATGATGGCCGGCGCGGGCACAAACAGCAGATAGACGGAAAGCAGCGGGTCGTCCTTTTCCGCCCCCATGAGGATGACGATGAGCACCACGACAGCGTACAGCAGGATGAATGCGTAGGCCATGGGAACGATCCGCTTTTCCCTGATGAAAAAAAACGGGACCATGCAGACAGCTGTCGCCAGCAGCGACGGCAGCACGCTTTCCAGAAAATTGACGACGCCAACGCTGAACCGTGGCGCCAACACCACGTTCAGCGGCCCCAGCAGCAGCATGTAGGCAAGCACATATATGCCGATGTAAAGAAAGCTCAGTGCAAAAGCATACATCAGCGCTGTGCTTTTCAGGTGGCCGTTTTCCGTCAGCGTAAACAGTTCCCAGAAGCTTTTCTTCTTCGACCGATCCCGTCCGCTTTGATCCTGTTTGTTCGTCATGGGTACGCTCTCTCCGTATCAGACGGAAGGGGCGGCCTTTTTGGCCGTCCCCTTCCTGTGAAATCCATCAGTTTGCGAAATGGTCGCTCCAGTAAGTCCAGAAGTCGCGCACGTCCAGATAGGTGTCGTAGATGACCTGGCTGTTTTGCGGGACAGTCTGAATATCGTTGATCGCGATCTCGTTGGCGGTATCCGTCACGTCGTCGCGGAAGAACCAGGTGCCCAGACGGTAGAAAGCATCCATCGCCCCGTTGGAGCCGGTATCGCCGCCCATCAGGTAGCGGATCATCAGGCGCGAGCCGATGGGATTATCGGTCTTGGCAGTCATATACAGGTACTTGGGGTTATGCATCGAAGCGTAGGGCTCCAGCTTCGTGACCCACGCGCAGGGCCAGGAGTTCTTGATGGCTTTGTCAAGCTTATTGGCGGTGCAGAAGCCCAGGCAAATGTCCGGGGCCTGGCCCACGGCCTGAACGATGTCATCGCCATCCTTGATGAAGCCGATCTTCATCTGCGCGAGCCTGTACAGGTACTCATAGGCGGCATTATTCTCCGGCACGGGGACGACGGTGGCATCATAGGTGTATTCCAGCGGCTTGCCAAACTCATCCTCATACGCCTTGGCCAGCTGGTCAGAATAGCTGACCAGGTTCGAGAACACAGCCAGCTGGGCATTGGCAGTGATGCTGGGCATGTACAGCAGGTATTTCTGCTCGCCATTCTCATTGCGCTCGAACACGTCCCACCAGGTCTTGATCGGCGCGCCGTCCGGGAACTGGTCAGTATTGTAGTACCAGATGTTCAGGGCGTCGTAGGCCGCCAGGCCAGCGCCCAGAACGGACTGATCCATATGGGCCACGATATCGGCAGGATAGAAGGCCTGGATATAGCCGCCTTCGTACAGCTCGCAGTAGCTGGCGCCCAGGCCGTCATCCATCAGCAGTACGTCGCCGACCACATTGCCGGCGTCGGCTTCAATCTGGACCTTTTCGATCTGGCCGGCTGCGCCCAGTTCGTAAAACTCGACATTCAGCCCGGGAAAGTCCTGCTGGAATGCCTCGATGGCCTTGCCGATGGTGGAGGTCTGGCTGTAGACGGTGATGGTGCCGCCCTCCTGCTTGGCCAGTTCATACAGTTCCGCGTCATTCATATTGTCCCAGGCGGGATCGGCAACAACAACTTTGTCCCCGATTTCAAAGGCCAGGGCCGATACGGCGGTCAGACAAAGTGCCAGAGAGAGCACAAGCGCGATGATCTTTTTCATGGGGTCATTCCTCCTTTTTTTGATTGCGCCGCGGCACGGAGCCGTTCGGCAGCTGGGTGCGCAGGAAAGTGGTCACTTATCCATTGGACCCGATCCTCCCTTCTGTGACCGGTCGAAATGGTGTATATACATTCCATACGATCATTGATGCGTGATCCTGACGTGTTTGAGCAGTTTCCCGCTTTCCTTGCTGTATACATTGATCTTGCGGGGGTCAAAACCGATGTAGATCTTCTGGTTGATGCTGTAGTCGCGGATGCCGATCTGCTTGGCCAGCAGCTGCTCCTTTCCGCACTGGATCGACAGCAGCGTTTCGGACCCGGCCGGCTGGCTGGCGAAAACGCTGGATTCAATATAGCCGTCGTGCGGCTCGACGTCGATATCGATCTGCTCGGGCCGCAGCGCGAGCACCGCCTCAAAATCGCCGCCGGGGATCTCCTGCAGATCAATGTCCTCGGTGAAGCTGTATTCCCCGATATCGGACTGAACCGTCAACCGGCCGTTCACGCAGGACGCTTTGCCCGCGACAAAATTGATCCTCGGGTTGCCGATGAACTCCGCCGCCATGAGGGTCGCGGGATTGGTATACAGTTCCAGTGGCGGCGCGGTCTGCACCAGCGTACCCGCGGAGAAGAGGGCGATCCTGGTGGACATCGTCAGCGCCTCTACCTGGTCGTGGGTCACGTAGATGATGGTGGTGCCCATTTCATTGTGCAGGCGCTTGAGCTCGGCGCGCATGTCGATTCTCAGGCGGGCGTCCAGGTTGGACAGAGGCTCGTCCAGCAGCAGCAGGCTGGGTCTGCTGGCGATGGCGCGGGCGATGGCGACACGCTGCTGCTGGCCGCCGGACAGCTCGTTGGGATAACGGTCCCTGAACTCGGCGATGCGCATTTTTTCCAGCGCATCCATGACCATGCTCTGAATGTCCTGCTTCTGAATATGCTTGATCTTGAGTCCGAACGCGATGTTGTTGAAGACGGTCATATGCGGCCACAGCGCATAGGACTGGAACACCAGGTTCAATCCGCGCTTGCCGGGCATTTCATAAAATGCCGTTTCCGCATTGATCATTTCCTTGCCGTCGATGAGCATGACGCCGTTCTGCGGCTTTTCCAGGCCCGCAATCACGCGAAGCGTGGTGGTCTTGCCGCACCCGGAGGGTCCCAGGAGCGTCATGAAATCGCCATCCTCGATGGTCAGCGTCACATCCTTCAAAACATGGTTGCTGCCGTAATACTTATCGATATGCTTCAGTTCGATCTTTGACATGTTGTCTTCATCCTTTCTGCGCGTCAGCCCCAGGTCTTGGTCAGGTCGGCGCCCAGGACCTTGTTGGAGAACCAGTACGTCAGCATGACGAATACGATCATGCAGATCGAACACGCGTCGGACATCTGGGCCTGCGCCGATGTCGAGTAGGAGAAGGCCAGGAACGAGAGGGTCCGGTACTTGGGCGTCATCAGCAGCGCCAGCAGATCCAGTTCCTTGGCGATGGAGATAAAGATCAGCATGAAGCCTGACATGAAGCCGTTCTTGCTCAGCGGCATCACAATGCTCATGATGCGCCGCCAGAAGCTGGCACCGGCCACCTCCGCCGCTTCCTCCAGTTCAACGCTGATCTGCATCATGTTGGCCGTGCCCGTCCTGCTGGCGAAGGGAAAATGCTTGACCATACTGACGATGACCAGCAGCGTGAAGGTGCCGTACAGTGAGGGGATGGGCCCGTGGGAAACGCTGAACATGGCCAAATAGATGGCGCTGAAAGCTACAGCAGGGATCAGATACGGGATGAACACCAGCTGCTCGGTCAGCATGCCGTACCATTTGCCGCGGCCACGGGAGCTGATATAGCCGAACATCTGGCCGAAAAAGGCGGTCATGATGGAAGCGACGATGGTCAGCTTGATGGTGTTGAGAAAAGAGGAGTAAAAGTTGCTGTCCTTGAAGATGCCGACGTGCTGTATCCCCTCCGGGGCGTCCTTGAGTTCGCCGATCCAATTGTACAACGTCAGATTGGACGGCGCATAGCCGCCGCCGGTAGTGATCTGGAAGCTTTCCATCAGCAGGATGAACAACGGCACCACCAACGCCACCACCAGGAATACCATCAGGATGATCATCAGCGGCGTTTTGGCTCTTCCCAGACTCAGGGAGATGCTGCGGGAACCTTTGCCGCCAATGGTGGCATAGGATTTGCGCTTGCCCGTCATCAGGCTGTTGGCATACAGCGTGCCGGACGCCATAATCACCATGAGGATGGACATAGCGTAGCCCAGATTCTTGGAGTTGCCGTCCACAAAGTCATGCTGCCGCATGGCCAGCGTGTAATAGTTGATACGGGCGCCCAGGTTCGCTGAAACGCCATAGCCTCCCAGCGCCTTGCTCAGCGTCATGATCGTGGCGGACAGCACCGCCGGCAGCACCAGCGGAAGCGTGATGCTGCGGATGATCTGCAGCTTGCTGGCCCCCTGGATCTCGCCCATCTCCTCCAGCTCGCTGTTGACGGACCTCAGGGTGCTGGACACCATAATATAGGCAAAGGCATAATAGTGTAGAACCATGACGCTGATGATCGCCGTTGGTCCGTACGCCAGCCAGTCCGGCACGGTCAGCCCCAGGCCTTCCAGAAAGCCCGGCGCGCCGCCCCTCGAATTGCGGAAGACGGACAGCCAGGCGATGGCCTTGCACCAGGAGGGAATCATGTAAGGGATCAGGATCAGGTAATTCAGTGCCTTCTTACCGGGCAGATCGCTGCGGATCATCAGCCAGGCCAAAAGGCTGCCAAAGGGCACGGCGATAATGCAGGTGAAAAACGCGATCGTCAGCGACTGCGTCAGGGGCCGCCACAGTACCGAGGTGGACATATTGCTGGCCAGCAGGTACTGCCAGTAATACAGAGTGAAATCCCCTGCCGTTCCGCCCGCGCGGCGCACGTCCGCCCTGGCGAGGGTGAAAGTGGTGCGCAGAATGGAAATCAGGGGGATGATGACCAGGCAGAACAGCATGACCAGGGAGATAAGTACGATCATGTTGAACGGATTGCTGATCACGCCCCAGACCCGGTTGCGCAGCCTGATCCATGAAAAACGCCTATGGCCTTGCGGCATTGCCATGACGCGGCCTCCTTTCGTGCGTTATCTCGTGTCTCGTTTCTCAGAAGGGGATGCCATTCAAGAGGACCATGGCATCGTATGCTTTTTTGACCAGGGCATAATCCCCATCCCTGTCCATGGCATACTTGCGGCCCGTCACGGACTGCAGGCGGACGTTGCCGAACGCGTCCAACTGTTCGCCCAGCCGGAAGAGCTCTTCGCATGTCCGGCTGTGGGCGGGATCGCTGCCATCCGTCACCAGGTGTACGCAGACCCGCGGCAAGGCCCGGGCCATCTCGCACAGCGCCAACAGATAGCGGGCAGAGCCGTGAGAGGAGGTTCTGGAGATCAGGCCGATCAGGTGCAGCGTAGAACCGTCCCCGGAAGCGGCGTCAAGCGCCTTGAGCAGCGCCGGATTGTGTCTGATGCTGCCGTCGTCGATGGATCTGTCGATGCGCCGGTCGTCCTGCAGGACCACGCGCCCCGCGCCGATGTTCAGGTGTCCCGCCTCCGAGTTGCCGGACTTGCCCGGAACCAGGCCCACATATTCCCCGGATGCCCGCAGCTGCCCGTGGGGATATTGAAGCAGCCTGTCCCAGCCAGGGGTATCCGCCATGAAAATGGCGTCCGTTTCATCGTGGGCGCCGATGCCCCAGCCATCCAGAATGATCAGCAGCACCCGGCGGGCAGTGTCTTCCGAAAAGCCGGTGACAGCGCTCTGGCCGGTCATAGCCAGGGGCTTTTTGATGCCCATCAGACTGAGCACCGCGGGGGCAACGTCAGCCAGACAGCCGTCTTTGACCCGGACACCCGCCGGGTTTCCTGGCAGGACCGCGATCAGCGGCACCGGCGCGCTGGTGTGGGACGTGTGAGGCGCGCCGTCCGGCCTGACCATGGCCTCCAGGTTGCCATGGTCCGCGGTCACGAGGACCGCATAGCTCTTGTCCAACGCCTGCGGCACCAGCCTGCCCAGCTCCGCGCTGACGGCCCGTGCCGCGGCCAGCTTGTCCTCCCGCCCCGGCCTGTGGCCGATCACGTCCCCGTTGGCGTAATTGACCACGATCAGGTCGTATTGACCTAAAGCAGCCAGCACCCGGTCGGTGACCTGAGGCGCGCTCAGTTCGGGACGGATTTCACCTTTTTCCCTGGGCGATGGCACCCAATCGTCGGTTTCACCCGGGAACGGGCGGTTGACCCCGCCGTTCAAAAAGAAGGTAACGTGGGCGAATTTCTCGGACTCCGCACAATGATACTGCGCGCGGCCGGCTCTGCTGACGCACTCGGCCAGGGTATCGGCGATCCGGACAGGCTGGAAGGCTGCCAGCGCATGGGTCAGCTTTTCGTGGTACCTCGTGAGTGTAACAAAGGTCAGATTCGTGAGAAGTCGCCTTTCAACCTGATCGAAGGCCGGGTCCGTGAACATTTCCGTCAGTTCCGTCTCACGCTCGCCCCTGCGGCAGCAGAACACCACCGCGTCTCCGTCCCGTATGGCGCCCACATCGCCGCCCTCCAGGTTGACCAACGGGGGCAGGCTCCGGTCCGTAAGGCCATTGGCATAGGCTTCCCGTATCTTTTCAGCGGCTCTGCGCGCGCTTTGTATACAGTTCATGCTCCCTCCGGGCGGTTCATCGGGATTCACTGATACTTCAGACCGTGTAAAGATGCCGTTTATAATACGATCAGTTTTATTATACCCTGCCCCGATTGTTTTATCCAATATGAAAGAGCAATGAACCTATAACCAAAAATTATGACCTCCGGGAGAGGTCATATCGTTTCCAGCAGCCTGCCAAAAACAGTGATGAGATTCAACGCTGTCATGGATAACGGCTTGTCCTTTGGGTATGCTGCTGAATAAGCGCGGGTGGAGTCAATGCCCGCAATGCGGTAGAATCGCGGTTCGTCCCTGTGCCGCCGCATCAGCACTTTGGGCAGGAAGCCCACGCCGATCCCGCAGGCGATCATCATGCACACGGTATCCCAACTGGTGGATTCGTAGACGACGTTGGGCGTGATGGAGAAATGCCGCAGGATCCGCTGACTCATTTTGTAAAACTTAAACAAGGGATTCAGCTCCACAAAAGGCTCGTCCTTCAGGCAAGTGATGTCCAGATATGGGATCCCGGCAGAGGGCACGGCGTAGCGGTTGGCGGGATGATCCGGCGGCAGGGCGATCATGATCTCTTCTATATAGACGGGACGGTAGCTGAGGCCCGTGCACTCCGGGTCGGCCGGCACGAAGGACAGGTCCAGGTCCCCCGCCAGGGTGAGACGCTCCAGCTCCGTGGAAACCTTTTCCGTGACCTTCAGCTGCACATGCGGGCAATGCTGCCGGTAATACGGCAAAAGCAGCGGCAGGTAATACTTGCTGTAGAAGGGCGATATCCCCACCCGCAGCGTCTCATTGCTGTCTTCGGTCAGACCGGCAAGACGGGCCATCATATCGTCCCGCGCCTGCAGCAAGGCCTTTCCCTCCCGGGCCAACAGCTCCCCTGCCAGGGTCAGGGCGATGGTATTGCCCGTGCGGACGAAAACGGGCGTCCCCAGTTCCTGTTCCACCTTCGCCATATACTGGCTCAGGGCCGGCTGGCTGACAAACAGCTTCTTCGCGGCCTGTGAAACGCTTTTGCCCTCGCTGATGGCCACAATGTACTCCAGTGCCTTAAACTCCATGGAAGTGTCCTCCGTCCACATTATAAGCTCAGATTATAGGCTTATTCTACTTTTATATTTGCATTTTGACAAGCGAAAGCTATAATAAAAACTGAAAGAATGCAAATCTGTCCGATCATACCGCCCAGAATCGGCGGGAAAGGTGGCCGAAGTATGAGACTGATCGCGCACCGCTGCGGCACAGACCGCTATCCGGAACAATCGATGCAGGCAGCACGGTTTTCTCTGTCGGAAAATGTGGACTTTATCGAGATGGACGTCCGTTTCACCCGGGAGGGCATCCCCGTCATCTGCCACGACTCGGACGTGGGCCGTGTGTTCGGCGTCGCGGGCAAGGTGGAAGACATGGACCTCGCCTTCTTCCTTTCGCTGCGCAACGCCCAGCGCGCGGACTGCGTCACCTACACGCTGGATACGGTGTTTGAGGAGGGGCTTTGTCCGGCGCTGCTGCACCTGAAGTGCGACGGCGACCGGCTGGATAAGGTGCTTGAGCGCATCGCCGCCCACGGCGCGCAGAAAAAAGTCGTCATCGGCATCGGCGCGCCGGAGGCCGTGGCGCAGATCAAGCGCTTCGATTCCGCCATTCGGGTGCTTTCCTTCATGCACACGGAAGCGGACATGGACAGCTTCCTGCAGTCGGAATGTGAGTTCATCCGCCTGTGGGAGCCCTGGCTGACCCAGGCAAAGATCGACCGGGTGCACGCCGCCGGCAAGGAAGTGTGGGTGATGAGCGGCACCTACGACACTGTAGGCTACACGGATTGGGCCAACCTCAAAAAATGGCACGACATGGGAGCGGACGGCGTGCTGATCAACGAGATCCTGACGGCTAAGTCCGTGATGCAAAAAGAGGGGATACTGTGAGCGGAACGATACCGGATACAGCCGCCGATATGGACCGGCTGCTGACGAATATTTGTGTTCAGACGGCCGAAAAACGCGCATGGAACATTGCGGACGTACTGGAGGGCCGCGCGCCTTTTGAAAGCTGGCGGAAAGGCCTGCTGGACGCGCTGCGGACTTCACTGGTCCTGCCCGCCGCGCTCAAGGACCGTGAGATCTGCCTGAGTCACTGGGAGCAGGCGGCGGACTGTCGGCGCAGACGTTTTACGTACCTGGCCGAAGACGGCCTACCGACCCCCGGCTATATCCTGGAGCCTGAGCATCTGGACGCAAATGCTCCCGCTGTGATCTGCCTGCATGGGCATGGCTACGGCTGCCGGGATATCGTGGGTCTGCGGCAGGAGGCGAGCTACCAGAAAAAATACGCGCTGACCGTGGCGTCGGCGGGAATGATCGCCGTAGCGCCGGAGCTGGCAGGATTTGGTGAGCTGCGGCTCAGAGAGGATCTGGACAGCGGCAACGGCGGTCAAAGCAGCTGCCATCGCCTGGCCATGGGCCTGCTGGCCTGCGGGCGGACGCTGCTGGGGATGCGGGTCAATCAGGTCATCGCCGCCGTGGACGCGGTCACGCAGCTTTATCCCGGCAGACCCGTGGGCATCATGGGCATATCCGGCGGCGGAACCGTTGCGCTTCTGACTATGGCGCTGGAGCCGCGCCTGACGGCCTGCGTCATCAGCGGCTACGCCAACACCTTCAGGGACAGCATTCTGGCCATGCATCACTGCGTAGACAATTACTGGCCAGGCATGGCGGGCCAGATGGAGATGCCTGACCTGCTGAGCTGCGTGGCTCCCAGGCCCATGCTGTGGGAAACTGGCAGCCGCGACCCGATCTACCCCCAGGCAGCGGCGCTCAAAAGCGCGGAAGTCGTGGCCGCCGTATACCGCCTGCTGCACGCGCCCGACCTTTTCACCGTGGATGCTTTCGAGGGGATTCACGAGGTCCATGGTACGAAAGCCATCGGGTTTCTGAAAAGCCACTGTGCCTGAAAAGAGATTTAACTGATACCGCAAAAGGAGCTATACAGAACCTATTCTCGACGGCGAAGAGCCAACTAAACCCATGACAATGACCATGTACAATAACACCTGGCGTCGCATTATCAAGGCGATCCCCGAACTGAAACCCTACTCGGCCCACAGCTTCAGGTACACATACGCCACGCTGTTGAGCGAGTACACCGACGCCACCCCTAAAACAATACAGGCAATGGACGGTCACAAAGACATCCGTACGACAATGTCAATTTATGAACATGCCAGGCAGGAAAAAATAGATAAAGCCGACGCGGATATTCACAACCTGCTTTTCACCTAAACGCTGACTAAATGACACTAAAATGTCATTTTCATCAGACAACAAAATTTCCTGCTACCACTGAGCAAATCACAACATTTTTTCACCCGTTTTGGCACTAAAATGTCACTAAATCGCTGTTTTTACCCATCTGAGCCCCTGCGCAAAAGAAGAAAACCCTTGCTACGCAAGGGTTCTCAAACAATGGAGCATAGGAGACTCGAACTCCTGACCCCAACACTGCCAGTGTTGTGCGCTACCAACTGCGCTAATGCCCCGTTCATCTGCGGCGCGCCGCCGACGACTCTGATATCATACCACCTTTTCGCAAAGAATGCAAGCATTTTTTTAAAAAAACTGAAAAACTCATTTTTTAAAAAAACTGAAAAACTCATCATAGTCAATCTCCAGAGTAACGTTCACAGTGGAAGTAGCTGCGGAAAAGCTGTCTCCGCGTGGCCAGGTCATTCGCCAGGGGCTCCGTCCTCCATGGACGCCATGGTCTGCGCAAACGCTTCCTGATAGGCTTCCTGCTCCTGGCGGTGACGTTCCCTGTTCTGGCGAAGCTCGTCCGACGTCAGTACGCGCGCCGAAAGAAAGCGCAGCTGCGCGGCGGCGCGGTCTGTTCTCAGAACGATCTGTTCATATATCGGGCCGATCTGCAGCAGGCGCAGGGTTTCGTCCGCCGACAGCAGACCGCTTGAAATGATGCCCATCGTATCGAACAGGGTATCGTTGGCAATCGGGCCGATGATCACATCCGGCACCGGGGCGATGTCCGGGCGGGCGGCGCGATGGCGAAGGATGCTGTCGAGCCATTCAGCGTCCCGCTTCAGTCGGCAGACCGTCAGTCCGGTCAGATCCAGCGAATAGCGGTTGACGATCACGGACGCGCCTTTCCGCTCCTGCGCCCAGCGCAGGGCAAACTCGCGCTGCGCTGTTACATAAAAGCCCTGACCAAAGTCCGCGTTCACGCGGCCAAAGTGCACGTCAGGGCACGGTATTTCCCCATATCCCGTATGATAGACGATCATTGGCTTATCCCCTGTCCCACCCTCGTCCCGCGGCCCATATCCGGTGATGCTGAATACAGTATAAGGATGCGTTGCTTATGCGCGATCGGGACATTACGATACTGAGGGATTTCAACCCCCGTGCTGTCCGGGCACGCACTGATGCAGCTTAGGCAGCTGCCGCCTGATATGCGCTCCGCGGGATTACTCAACTGCCGGCGGCCATACCGGGCCGACGGCGTTTTTATTCAATCAGTTTGCTTTTCCAGTTCGTTTCCTGCAGCAGATTATCCGTCAGGCGCAGCTCCTTTGCGATCTGGTCCGCTTTTTGCTGCAGCTCGGCAGCATTCAGGACCGGCTTCACCCTGATTTCGGTGCCCCGCGCTCTGTCGGCGCTTTGAGCGGCGACTGCGCCGAACTGGCGGTAAGCGTGCAGCCTGACCGACAGCATATCTTTTTTTGCGATCAGCTCTGTCAGCGTGACGCCATCGACCCGGGTGCGGCTGTTGGTGCGGTTGATGGCGGCAATCAGGTGCGTCTGGCGCTCGATCGCAGCGTCCAGCTCCTCCAGCAGTGCCTTCGGATCCTCCGCTGGCGCATCGTCCTCCTGCACCAGAATGTTATTGTTCACACGGTTCTGCAGTTCTTCGATTTTTCGGTTCAAATCAGCGCGCTCCTGGAGCGCTTCGGCAAGCTTCACTTGGATTCTCCTTTCCTGTCCGGCCAGACCATGGTCGCGAAATAATCCTCCGGTGTTTCCGCACGGCGGATCAGCTGATACTGCCCGTCCTCACGGTACAGGATTTCCGCGGTGCGAAGCCGGCCGTTGTACTGATAGCCCATGGCGAACGCATGCGCGCCGGCGTCATGGATAATCAGCAAGTCGCCCACATGGATCTCCGGCATGAGCCGGTCGATCGCGAACTTGTCATTGTTTTCGCACAGGCATCCGGTGATATCGTAGCGTTCCGTCGCCGGCTCATGTTCGCGGCCAACCACGGAGATTTCATGATACGCGCCGTACATTGCAGGGCGGATCAGCTGTACCGCGCAGGCGTCCACGCCGATGTAGTGCTTGAACGTCTTTTTTTCGTGCACGGCCCTTGTCACCACAAAACCATGCGGTCCGGTAATATAGCGGCCCAGCTCCGCTTTGATGCCCGGCTTGCCCGGACCTGGCATGCCGAAGGCGGCCTCATATTCCGCCCGGACGGCCTCCCCGACCGCGCGGATATCGACCGGCTGCACCTCCCGCCTGTAAGGAATGCCGATGCCGCCTGACAGGTTGATGAACGCGACCGGCACACCTGCCGCTTCTGAAGCTTTCCGTGCGAGGTCAAACAGGATGCGGGCCAACGCCGGATAATACCTCGGGTCGGTCATGTTGCTGGCCAGGAACGCGTGCAGGCCGAAGCGCTTCATGCCCAGCGACTTCAGCCGCATGAGTCCCTCTGCGAGCTGCGAGGGCATCCAACCGTATTTGGCCTCCCCCGGGGTCCCCATGATCTGGTTGCCGTCAAACGCGAAGGTGCCGCCCGTATTCACCCGGACGCACACTGTGTCCGGGATACCGCCGTGCCTGAGGAGCAGGTCGATATCGCTGATATCGTCCAGGTTGATGATCGCGCCGAGCTGCCGCGCCAGATCAAACTCTTCCGGCGGCATCGCGTTGGCGCTGAACATGATCTCATCCCCGAAAAAGCCCAGACGCTGCGCCAGCAGCAGCTCCGTGAGACTGGAGCAGTCCAGTCCGAGCCCTTCCTCGTGGAGCAGCTGCAAGATCATCGGATTGGGCAGGGCTTTGACCGCGAAGTACTCCTTGAAGTCGGGCTGCCACGCGAAGGCCTCGCGCACGGCGCGGGCCGTGCGGCGAATGCCGGCCTCATCGTACAGGTGGAACGGAGTCGGATAGAGCGCCGCGGCCCGTGCGAACACCTCGGACGCCAGGGAATCATTCGGCATACGGTTATACCCCTTGCATGTAGTTCAGCCGGTAATTGTCTTACAAATTACACAACCGCCTTATTATAGACAGGCACTGGTCACTTTTGCAAGCGGCCGCGGGAGAAAATACACAGAAGGAACAGAGAGGGCGAAAACGGCTCCGGCAGAAATGCATGCCGGAGCCGGAAATGGACACGAAATCCGCCGTCAGCTGTTTTCCCAATCCTCCAGCGGCGTAATTCCCTGCCGCATGAGCGCGGTGGTGGCTGCGACCGGATCCTGCACCTTGAACACCATGTACGCCTTGCCGGGTGTATTGCCCAGGAAAGCATACATGAATTCCACATTGATCTGCTCGGCGTTCAGCGCTTCCAGGATCGCGTTCAGGCCGCCGGGCGTATCCGAAAGGGCGACGGCGATGACGGGCGTGATGCGGTGCACAAACCCCGCGTCACGCAGGACCGTGGTCGTTTTGTAAACGTCGTCCACGATCAGGCGGGCAATGCCGAAATCGCTGGTTTCCGCCAGCGAAAAGGCGCGCATGTCCACCCCGTTCTCAGCGAGCACTTTGGTCAGCTCACACAGCGAGCCGGGCTTGTTTTCAAGAAAAACGGAAATCTGCCGGATGCTCATCCTTCGTTGCCTCCTTTACAATCAAATTTTCCGCTTGTCGATCACGCGGACGGCTTTGCCTTCACTGCGGACAATGGACTTCGGCGCGACCAGGGTCACCTTGGCGGTGAGGCCAAGCATGGCGCGCAGGCCGTCCACCAGCGCCTTCTGGCGGGAGGTGATCTCGCCCATATCGTCCGTAAACATTTCGGGCGTCATTTCGACCTGTACGTCCAGCGTATCCGTGTTGCGAACGCGATCGACGATGATCTGATAATTGGCCGGATAGCCCTGATGGATCAGGACCGTCTCGATCTGAGAGGGGAACACGTTCACGCCGCGGATGATCAGCATATCGTCCGTGCGGCCGCGCGGCTTGGACATCTTCACATGGGTGCGTCCGCAGGAGCACTTTTCGTGACTCAGTACGCAGATATCCCGCGTGCGGTACCTGAGCAACGGGAACGCCTGCTTGGTAATGGCCGTGAACACCAGCTCGCCCTGCTGGCCGTCCGGCAGCGGCTCCTCCGTTTCGGGGTCGATGACCTCCGCGATGAAATGGTCCTCGTTGATGTGCATGCCCGACTGCGCGGAGCATTCGAACGCCACGCCGGGCCCGGACAGCTCGGTCAGGCCGTAGATGTCGTAAGCCTTGATGCCCAGGGTGCGCTCGATGTCACGGCGCATTTCCTCCGACCACGCTTCCGCGCCGAAGATGCCCGCCTTCAGCGGGATCTGGTCCGGGGTCAGGCCCATTTCCTTCATCGTTTCGCCGATATAGGCGGCGTAGGACGGTGTGCAGCAAAGGATGGTCGCGTTCAGGTCGCGGATGAACATGATCTGCCGCTCCGTATTGCCCGAAGAGGTCGGGATGGTCAGGCAGCCGACCTTGTGACTGCCGCCGTTGAGCCCCGGGCCGCCCGTGAACAGGCCATAGCCATAGGAGATCTGGCAAACGTCTTCATTCGTGCCGCCCGCCGCGGTAATCGCGCGCGCGCAGCAATCCTCCCACAGGTCAATATCCGCCTGAGTATAAAACGCTACGACCCGTTTGCCCGTCGTGCCGGAGGTAGACTGGATGCGGACGCAATCCTTGAGCGGCACGCCCACCAGGCCGTAGGGATACGCCTCGCGAAGGTCGGCTTTGCTCAGGAAGGGCAGCTTCCGCAGATCCTCTGTTCCACGGATATCGTCCGGCGTCAGGCCTTTCTCCTCCATCTTCCGGCGGTAGTACGGGACATTGTCCCATACGTGGCGCACCTGCCTGACCAGACGCTCGTCCTGCCAGGCTTTGATTTGCTCACGGGAAGCGGTTTCAATTTCAGGCTGATAATATCGTTCCATACGGCATCATCCTTTCTCTGTACGGCCCGGCAAAACAGGCCGTGCGCAATGGCAGACTGAATATATCACAGCGTCCAGCCGATGTAAACCGAAAAACACCGGAAAAACAGTTGCTTCCGCAAAAACGCCTTCTCCCGCCGGAGCGGAAGAAGGCGACGATGTTCGTTGCGGTGTCTGCAAAGGGCATTACTGCCGGCGCAGGGAAAGGGTTTCCCCCACAGTGCCGGCGGCATCAGACAGGGTGACCGTCAGCTCGCCGTTATCCCCCAGCGTAGCGGTGGCAAAGGCGTAAGCCGGATACAGCGCGCCGAGATCAGCGGTCATCTGCCCGTTTTCATAGGCGTAAGGCACATTCACTTCTTTCCCGTACGCGACGGCACGGACGCCGGCAGCGCTGATTTCTGCGGTGATGCCATAGGCCGTCATGTCGAGCACCCTGCCGTCGCTCATCATGTCCTGATAAACAACGTACTGACCATAGAACGCTTCCTCGGCGGAGACAGCCGGCGTTGCAGCCGCGGGCTGACTGATCATGCCCGGGAAGACAGGCGCTGTCTGTGTCGCCGGCGCATCGACCGCGGGGACTTCGATGGTGGCGGTGTCGAGCGCGGGAACTTCGGCCGTGATCGGCTCAAACGCGGGCTCTTCAGTGTTTTCTACCGTCGGGGCGACCGCATTTTCCGCAGCCGGCGCGGCGCCCTCGCGGCGGACGTAGATCTCAGCGGGCGTACCGGAGGACGTGCCCTTCAGGATCAGCACATCAGGATCGCTCGTCCTGAACACTTCCACTTCCTGGTCCTCTTCGTAGATGATCAGGCGGCCATCCGCAAAATTGGTCAGCAATTCCTGGGTGCCCTCAGCGTCTTCGGAAGTGAGGACCGCGACATACATGGAAATCGCGATCGAGTTCACGTTGGAAAACATCGTGGTATAATTGCCGTTCATCACCATCAGGTAAGGGATGAACGTACCGAAGAATTCTTCTTCAGATGCCGCGGTGACCGCTGCGGGGGTGTAGTAGCTGGCCTTTTCCCTCGCCAGGACGAAATCGTTATAGAAGCTGCCGATGCCCGTCGTATGAACGAGTTCTCCCAGCTCGGTCGTCGAAATGGTCAGACCGCCGTCTGCGACCTGGAATCTCATCTTGGAGAAAATGCTGTCGCTCTCCTTGACAACCACTTCTTCGCCATCCAGCGACCAGGTATAGTTGACCGAAGCATTGGTGCCGTTCAGCACCAGCGTCACACTGCGGTCACGGTTGAATTCGATGTAGCTGTCACCATTGATTCCCTGGCCATTGACGGTGGTAAAATACCAACGCCCGACCACATCGGCCAGGGAAACCGCCTGCGCGCCGACGACGGCCAGTGCCAGAGACAACGTGACAAGCAACGCGATTATCCGTTTCATCGAAAGAGCCCTCCATTCAAGTTTTCTTTTTCTCCGGGGAAGCACAGCGCTCCCCCCGCCAGTACAGCAAGGCAATTATAAAGCCTGCCGTAGCGTTTGTCAAGCAAATAGGTACGCGTACAGTTCCTCCGGGCGGTCATAGCAGAGCGGACAGTATCGGGCCATGAACGCGCGGATTTCCGGCACATCATACGCCCAGCAGGCCGCCGCGAAGGGCACGCCCGCCGCCTTAGCCATATCGTAGCCCGGTTTCAGGTCGTCCACCATCAGCATCTCATCCGGCCTGAGCGACAGCCTGCGCCGGATCTCCTCGAGCGGCCAGGGGTTCGGCTTGCGCTGCTCGTCGGGCCGCTCCCAGCCGAACACCAGATCCGGCTCCGGCAGGCCGTTTTCGCGGTAATCCCGCCGAATATTGAAATCAACGGAGTGTGATACTACGCAGACATAGCCGCCCAGTTCCTTCTGCCGGCGGATGACCTTCGCCATGCCGGGATACACAGCCGGTACGGTACGCCTGACCCACGATTGCCAGATCCCGTACTCCTGGTCCATCTCCTCAGGCGTAAAATGCAGGACATCCGTCAGGTACGCCAAAAAACCGGGCTCGAAATTCATACGGAAATAATCGTCCAAAGACATCCATTCCCCTGGGCGCATCTGGCGCATGGCATCCAGATAAGCCGGATAATGGATGTGCGCGGTAGAGTCCGTCACGGTGTCGTCGTGATCCAGGACCAGGCAGCGGTAACGCAGCATGATTGACCTCAAAATGATATAATAGCCCCGGCAAAGAAGCCAAGGCTATTATATAACAAAGCTTTTCCCGTTGCAAGGGGATCACTGACGGGCCATCATCCGCCTGAAGGCCCAGACCTCATTCACGCTCAAAGCAATGAGGCAGGCCACCATGATGCCATAGCCGATGCCATGGTGAAAGGGGATCTTGCCGTTAAAAACGAATTCAAGCACCACGAACACACCGGCAGCCGGGAAACAATACAGGAAGGGCAGCCAACGGTGGCGCACGCCGGGCGTTTTCAGGCAGTAGACCAGCAGCACTCCGGCGACCGCCAGCATGCACAGCAGCTGCTCGACCTTGACGAAGAGCCAGGTGAAGCTGTCCGAGCGCAGGCTCTCGCAGAGGATCTGGATCAGGCAGAGATAAAACAGCGACCGCAGGAAGCGGTGCTGCCTGAACCGGGCGAGGCAGAGCGCGAACACGCCCAGGGTGAGCAGCCCCTCCAGCATGAACACGGCATACAGCCATTCGCCATACTCATTGGACACCGCCAAGGGGAAGAAGCAGTGCTCCGGGTGTTCCCAATAAAGCATGTCCCGGATGCCAACGCCCTCCAGCATAAACTCACCAAAGCGCGCCAGCGCCGCCAAAAGCAGCCCCGCCGGCGCAAAGGCGTCGAGCAGCGCCACCGGCTTTTGACACGTGAAGCGCGCGCTGAGGATGACCCCCAGGCAGAAACCGGCCACACCGCCGTAATAGCTGAAGGTGCCCATGGTGAGGTCCGTCAATGACCTGAGCCAGCCGTTCATCACCATGAAATCGATCATCGCCAGATAATAGAACAGCTTGGCGCCGACAGCGCCCAGGGCCGCGCCGAGAACGCCGATCAGCAGGCATTCGGACAGCAGTCCCTTTTTCCCCCGGTTCATAAAAGCATATAGACCGAGGGAAAGCAGCAGTGAGCCCAGGAACCAAAGCAGATATCGGAGATTCATCGTTCCGCTCCCTTAATCCGGCTTATAAGCGCTGGCGAAGTAGACGATATCGACCAGCTTGCGGATATCCTCTTCCTTGAGGCCGGTATTGTTGATGCGGCGCCCCAGGAACAGCATCTGAGTGGAAATACCGCCGTCCAGGTTGTACGCCTGCTGTACGCCGGGCTCCAGGTACAGGATCATATCAGCCATCTCAGAGATCGTCAGCCCCCTGTGGGCGCAGGCCACGACCATATAGTCCAGCGGCCCGATCTGGCACAGGACCATGCGCTCGTGCTGCTCCTCCGGGTTGCAGTGGGTCGGCGCCGAAGCGAGGTTTTCATTCTTCTTACCGTCCTTGATCAGCGCCGGTCCGAAGCAGAGGGCGTTGACCACCTTTTTGCCGTCGATGACGGTCTTGTCCATATCCTCCGGGTGTTCCTCCGCCAGGATGATATGGAAGTCGCCGTCCTCGTCGATCAGCAGGAGATCCAGTCCGGCGCCCATGGACTCCTTGTACACGGTGCCCTGGCGCAGAACAAAGCGCTTGGCGTCACCGCAGTAATAATCGCCGCCGATCGCCACTACCGCGTTGACGCGGTTGGCCATGACCTCGATACGGCCGACACGGCCGATCTTGTCGAACCCCTGCATGGACGTGGTCCTGAGCTGGGACGGGTCCGCGATCTGCACCCGCAGCGCGTAGAGCCGGGTCTCCTTGCCATCCGGCAGGATCGGGTGCTCGCTTCGACGGGTCACATGGATGGACGGATCCTCATATTCCATCAGGCCGATCTCATAGCTCCGCAAAGGCTTGGTACCGCCGGAGAAATCCATGGGCAGCTTCAGGACCTCGGCGCAGGCGCTGAGCGGGGCCGCGCAGAGCAGTGCGCTCAGCAGCACGGCCAGGATTCGGGTGATTCTCATCGGTCAAATGCCTCCTATCGAAGTATATGCGCAGCCGGACAACAGCGGGCACGATCTTTCCCGGCACCGGTGCGGGAAAAGATCTTTTCAAATACAGGCAGAAGTATATCATAATCGATTTGTTTAATCAAGCAGGCAAAAACGCCGTCAGCAGCATCGCCGACGGCGTTATGGACCATATGGCAGTCACGGGCGGAGGGCCGCTCAGGACAGCTCGAACATGCCCGTATAGAGCTGGTAATACCGGCCCTTCTGCGCGATCAGCGCCTCATGGTCGCCGCGCTCGATGATACGGCCGTTTTCAAGCACCATGATGGCCTGCGAATTGCGGACCGTGGAGAGGCGGTGAGCGATGACGAAGACCGTGCGTCCCTTCATCAGCCCGTCCATGCCCTTTTCGATCAGGGCCTCAGTACGTGTGTCGATGCTGCTGGTCGCCTCGTCCAGGATCAGGACCGGCGGATCCGCGACAGCGGC
>CAMNEH010000030.1 GCA_946536315.1 uncultured Clostridia bacterium | reverse complement strand
GGGTGAACGACCCGTCCGACCCGACAGGCGGCAGCGCGGGCACCACCTGGACCTGAACATGATACAGGCCATGTATTAATACGTCACTATGGCAATACATTCACCGGTAAAGGAATGTCTACATTATCAAAATGAAGTTGATAGTATCAAAAATGATAAACTCCATGCTAAAAGCATCAATCATGATAAGCTCAATACTGTTCGCTATAGTATTGATCATCATATTGGTAATCGTTGTTTTCCGTGTTCGTTTTTTTCCAGAATCCGGCAGTGATGAAGCCGTTGTTTTATTAACGGATGAGCGTGCTTTTCTGAACTGGGATTTATCTTATGCAGAACCTTGGGATGAATTGATCGTAAATCAAACAGACGCATCCATTGCTGACCAGCAGCCTCATTCTGTTTCATTTTATAGAAATGGGCTAATGGTAAAAACGGTCAAAATACCAATTGACGTTGTCTTCTGGCTTGATGAAGATCATCCGGTTACTGTTTTTCATGCACCAAAGTCCAAGTCCTTGTTTATCTATCAAGGGATACGACATTTATCATCAGAATATACATATGGATTGCATCGCATAATGACGATTGGAGATGGTTTTTTTGCAAAATGCTATATGTATCAAAACTATGAAGACAATTCTAATACCAATGAATAGGGTGCCTGGCTGATTGCATATGATTGTGAAAATCGATGCAAAGCATTACTTACAGTGGTGTTGCAAATGGGAATTGAGCTTCATGAACAGCTTATGCTGACGTGGGATGCCATTGACAACGCACTATGCACCATAACGCTTGTCAGCCTTCACCATTCGATCCTGAAGCAGGCAGTCCTGAACAGAGAAGCCCTGTACGGCGTGAGATGCCTCCTCAATAAGCCCCGAGCCGCAATCAAAAGCATTTTTTCCAGCCTCTTTTGGTGATTGACGAAGCGGGCGATTGGCGGTATCATATGGCCGTGAAGGGCGCGGAAGGACGATCCCGCCGCCCACGGATGATGGATGGAGGTATACAACATGGCCGTATTACTGACCGGCGGCGCCGGATACATCGGTTCACACACCGCGCTTTGCCTCGCGAACGCCGGATTCGAGCCCGTCGTGCTGGACAACCTGAGCAACGCCAGTCCCGAGGCGATCAAACGCGTCAGCCGGCTCACCGGCAAACAGATTCCCCTGATCGAGGGCGACTGCACCGTGAAGTCCGACCTGGAGGCCGTCTTTGCCCAGTACCCGATCGACCAGGTCATTCATTTCGCCGGCCTGAAGGCGGTCGGGGAGTCCGTCGCCCAGCCGCTCAGGTATTACCGCAACAATCTGGACGCGACGCTGACCCTGCTGGAGGTCATGGCGGCGCACGGCTGCCGGCAGATCGTGTTCTCATCCTCCGCGACGGTGTACGGCACCAATCAAGAGATGCCGCTCAGGGAAACCTTCCCCCTCGGCTGCACCAATCCCTACGGCTGGACCAAGTTCATGTCCGAACAGATCCTGCGCGACGCCGGCACGGCGGACCCCAACCTGTCCGTGGTGCTGCTGCGGTACTTCAACCCCGTCGGCGCCCACGAAAGCGGCGAGATCGGGGAGGATCCCAGCGGCATTCCGAACAACCTGATGCCCTACATCTGCCAGGTCGCCAAGGGACGGCTGAAGCAGCTGAACGTGTTCGGCGACGACTATCCGACGCACGACGGCACCGGCGTGCGCGATTACATTCACGTGATGGACCTGGCGGAGGGACACCTGGCGGCGCTCAATTACGCGCAGGCGCACCGCGGCGTGGAGGTGTTCAACCTGGGCACGGGCGTCGGCTACAGCGTGCTGGACCTGCTGCACACGTTTGAGCGCGTCAACGGTCTGCGGGTGCCGTACCGCATCGCGCCGCGCCGTCCCGGCGACATCGCCACCTGCTACGCGGACCCCGCCAAGGCTGCGGAGCTGCTGCACTGGCAGACGAAGCGCTCGCTGGACGATATGTGCCGTGACGCGTGGCGCTGGCAGAGCCAGAACCCCATGGGATACCGCACAGCGCAGGAGACGGACGCATGAGAAGGCTTTCGATCCGCCGGTGGCTCGCCCTGGCGCTGGTGATCCTGACGCTCGCGCCGTCTGCCGGCGCGGAGAGCGGCGGCTATCACCGCTATTCGGCGGCGATTTATGATACGTTCGACACCATCGTGACCCTGATCGGCTACGCGGAGGACCAGTCGGTGTTCGCCCGGAACTTCAGGGGAGTCAGTGATCTGTTCACGCAATACCACCGGCTGTTTGACGGCTACAACACCTATGAGGGCATCGAAAACCTCTGCACACTCAACCAGAAGGCCGGTTCAGCGCCCGTCAGGGTGGACCCGGCGCTGTTTGATTTCCTGCAATGGTGCCTGGATCTCGAGGCGGCCTACGGCACCGACCAGGTCAACATCGCCATGGGCCGCGTGCTGCAGCTGTGGCACCGCTATCGCGAAGCAGGCATCGCCTCACCCGCAACGGCCTCGCTCCCGCCGATGGACCAGCTCGTTCTCGCGTCGGAGCACCAGAACATTGCGGATGTCATTCTGGACGCGGAAAACCTGACGGTGTACTACGCCGACCCCGAGCTGCAGCTGGATTTCGGGGCGGTCGCCAAGGGCTACACCGCGCAGAAGGCCGCCGAATACCTGGCGCAGTCGGACATGCCGTCCTATATCCTGAACGCCGGCGGCAACGTATGCGCCGGCAGCGCGAAGGCCGACACCGGCGCGCTCTGGGGCATCGGCATTCAGGACCCCGACGGACACGAGACCGGCAGCGACCTGTTCGACACCCTGTTCGGCGCGGACCTGACCGTCGTCACCTCCGGCGATTACCAGCGCTACTACGTCGTAGACGGCGAGCGCTACGCGCACCTGATCTCCCCCGAAACGCTGATGCCCGCCGCGCAGTTCCGCGCCGTGACCGTCGTCGGCGACGATTCGGGGCTGTGCGATTTTCTGTCCACCTGCCTGTTTATCGCGGACTATGACACTGGCCGCGCGCTGGTCGAAGCCCTGCCCGGCGTCGAAGCGCTGTGGATATTCGAGGATCGCTCGGTCGAGTACACCGACGGCATGGCGCAGTACCTGAAAAGCGCCGGCGCGACCAATGAAGGCGCGCCGGCGTGGTAAGCCAGAGATATATCAGTTTCTCAGGCTGTGAATCGGCGCGGGGATGCGTCCGCCGCGCGCGATGAATTTCGAGCAATCCGTGCGATTGACCGGCATGACCGGCGCTTCGCCCAGCAGACCGCCAAAGCGCACCGTCTCCCCCGCCTGCTTGCCCATGGCCGGGATGACGCGCACGGCGGTCGTTTTTTGATTGATCATGCCGATCGCCATCTCATCGGCGATGATGCCCGAAATGGTCTCGGCCGGGGTATCCCCCGGGATAGCGATCATATCAAGGCCGACGGAGCAGACGCTGGTCATGGCCTCCAGCTTTTCCAGCGTCAGCGTGCCGCGGCTGACCGCCTCGATCATGCCCGCGTCCTCGCTGACCGGAATGAACGCGCCGCTGAGTCCGCCCACATGGTTAGACGCCATGACGCCGCCTTTTTTGACCGCGTCGTTCAGCAGCGCCAGCGCGGCGGTCGTGCCGGGACCGCCGACCGAGGCCAGGCCCATCTCCTCCAGGATATGCGCGACGCTGTCGCCGCGGGCGGGCGTCGGCGCCAGGGACAGGTCCACGATGCCGAACGGGATGCCGAGGCGGTTGGACGCCTCCCGCGCCACCAGCTGTCCGACGCGCGTGATTTTAAACGCGGTGCGCTTGATGGTTTCGGCGACCACATCGAAGGTCGCGTCCGGGATTTTCTGCAGCACGGCGCGTACGACGCCCGGGCCGGATACGCCGACGTTGATGACGGCCTCCGGCTCGCCTGGTCCCACAAAGGCGCCGGCCATGAACGGGTTGTCCTCCACCGCGTTCGCGAACACCACCAGCTTGGCGCAGCCCAGGCTGTCCCGGTCAGCGGTCAGCGCGGCGGTCTGGCGGATGATTTCGCCCATTTCCCGCACCGCGTTCATGTTGATGCCCGCCTTCGTGGACGCGACGTTGACGCTGGAGCAGAGGTATTCCGTTTCGTTCAGCACCTGCGGGATGGACCGCAGCAGCTTTTCGTCCGCGTCGGTCGCGCCCTTCTGCATCAGCGCGGTATACCCGCCCAGGAAATTGACACCCGTCTCCCTGGCGGCGTTGTCCAGCGCCAGGGCGATCGGCACGGGATCCTCCTGGGTGAGCATGCTCACCGGCGTCACCGCGATGCGCTTGTTGACGATGGGGATGCCGAGCTCGCGCTCAATATCCTCCCCGGTGCTGACCAGGTACTGCGCAGTCTTCGTCACCTTTTCATAGACGCGCGCCGCCGTGCGCTCCGCGCGCTCGGCGACGCAGCCGAGCAGGTTGATGCCCAGCGTGATGGTCCGGATATCGAAGTGATCGTCGCGGATCATCTGAATGGTTTCCGAAATATCCTGTATATTCAGCATATCGGCCTCACCTCAGATGCGGTGCATCGCGTCGAAGATGTCCATCCGCTGCATATGGATTTCCATGCCGAGACTCCTGCCGACCGGCTGCAGCGCCTCCTGCACCTCGGTAAAGGTCAGGTGGCTCTCGGTCAGGTCCACGACCATCATCATGGTAAAGCAGCCGCTCAGGATGGTCTGGGAAATATCCAGAATATTGATGTTCATTTCGTACAGTCTGGTCGCGATTCGGGCGATGATGCCCGTCGTATCCGCGCCGGAGACAGAAATCAGCGCTTTCGTCATACGGATTCCGGCCTTTCTTTCAAGCAGTTCAGTCCGCTGGCCTCCAGCAGGGTATGCCGGGTGGAACGGCGGGCGCGCGGCACAGGGCCGTCATCGTACTCCGCCTCCCCGAGCTGGTTGTCATAGGGGTCATAGCGCATGTACCGCGGCGGACACTCGAAATCGTGCTGGAACGCGGCGTTGGCCGGCATGCGGAACGGATCCAGATTGCCGAAATAGAACGCCTCCCGCGTCGCCAGCCCGCGCCGGACCGCGCTGCCGCCGAACGAGCAGTCGCAGAACAGCCAGCCGTAGGGCGCGATATAGAACTGCGCCCAGTCGTGGCACCCGACATCGCCGGGCTCCATGTACAGGCCGGACTGCCACCGCGCGGGAATGCCCGCGATGCGGCACAGCGTGATGAACAGGAGCGCCTGCACCCCGCAGTCCCCGCGCAGGTTCGCCGCCGCGTATTCCGGGATCATCGGGATGGTAAAGTAGGCGCGCATGTACGAGTAACGCACGCAGTGCGTGATGTAGTGATATATCTTTCGCGCTCTGAGCAGCGGATTCATTTCCTGCCCGACGATCTCCCGGCACAGCGCGCGCAGGTACGGCGTGAACAGGATGTGCGGCCCCAGCTCCTGCGTATAGAAGGTCGGCTGGTCCTCCGTCACGCGCGCGGGATCCGGATGGACATACCGCATCCGGGTCTCGTATTCGTATTCCACCCAGAACGGCCCGCTGTCCGTCCCCTGCAGGCACACGGTGCGCTGCGCGGCCTGCGGGCTGTCCAGGTGCGCGCCGTCCGGATGGCTGACGCCCAGGACGCGGACATTCCTCACCTGCGCATACTCACACGGCACCGGCAGCCAGACGCGCGCCGGCCGGGGCGCGCCGTCGGGACGGATGGTCATTTCAGAACGCACATGAAAGCGCGCCGTGACCTCGCCCTGCGCCATCATTTCGGCAATCGCCGCGTCCAGCAGCGGCGAAGGCCCGCCCGGACGCGCGCGCTGCCCGCGCTCGTACGCCTGCCGCGCCAGGTCATCGTGCGTCTTGAACAGGTTCGCGATCGCGTCCTCATGGATGCGGCGCTCGCCGTCAACGTAAGCCCAGTCCAGCTCGCGCTCCCTGAGCCATTCCTCCAGCGTTTCCTCCGATAGCTCCGGCAGCGAACGCCGCAGCTCCGCCAGCGCGTCCGCCACGTTGAGCGGATACTCCGACGGCATCCGCTGGAGGATGCGCTTTTCAAAATCCAGCCGGACCCTGAGCGCCCGCGGCGTCCGGTCGTCCGCCATCCTCCGCCTGATCAGGTCCATCGCGAGCGCGAAATCGCCGTGCTCCCGCGCGTGCTGGATATCCTCCGGCAGCGGCGCGCTCAGATACTTCAGGTCCGCATAGGACAATGCGCCCACCTCCACACTATTTATAGCATTTGTCACACGGCTCGTAGCCGCTTTGAATCGCGTCGGTCACTGACATTTCTATGGGCGACCGCATTTTCGAGCACTTGGGATTGCTGTGATACTTCTTCCCTGATCTGGTCACCCAGACCGTGCCCCCGGACACGGCGTAGGCCGCGGCCGGCGTGGCCTTCACGGCGCGCTGCCCGGTCACGCTGCTCAAAGCGCGCGTACGCCCGTCCCACTGCTCGTACAGCGCGACGAGGGCCTCGGCGCGGACCGCCAGATTGACGTTCTGCGTGGACGCGTAGGTCGCGGTGGTGATGCCGATCACCCTGCCCTCATCATTAAACAGCGCGCCGCCGCTGCTGCCGGAGGAGATCGGCGCGGTGAACTGGATCCAGTTCCGCCCTTCCTGATCAAAGAACGCGCTGATATTGCCGATGGATACCGTATTTTTCAGCCCGGCCGGGCTGCCGATGGCCACCACCGTTTCGGCGCGCTTCAAATCAGCCGACGCCTCATAATCCAGCGGGGGCACGCCCAGCGCCTCCTCCACATACAGAAGCGCCAGGTCCTTTTCCCGGTCCGCCGCGCAGACGCGGCTGACATAGGCCTGCTCCGAATCGTCGCTGATCGCGATGACGTAAGCGCCATCCTCGATCACATGGTAATTGGTGGCCAGGATATGCGCGTCAAAGATCACAAATCCGCTGCCCACGGCGACCTGGTTGCTGTCGCCGTCGAATATTTCCAGCATGAACACGGAATCCGCCGCCGCCTCGACCCGGTCAGGGTCTTCGGAAAAGCGCGCGGCCGCCGCCGGGACCACGGCCGTGACCACCGCCAGAACGCAGAGCAGCAGGAAGCGCAAAGCTTTCATGGCATTCCTCCTCCTGCCTGTCAGGCCTCCGCCGTGTCCTCGTTGACCCGCACCGCGCCGGCGCCCGGAACGACCTTGCCGGTCAGGTCAGGCACCTTTCCATACGCCTTGGGCGAATTGCCCACGGGCTGCGCCTTGATTGCGGCGCCGTCCACAATGGTGGCCGCGGTCAGCTGTTTGGCCGCCGCGCCGGTCTTCGCGGACGCGAGAATGATGTCCGACGAGTTCACCGTCGTCGGAGCGGCGGACAGGCCGGCCGTGCCATTCGCCCTCGCGGACAGTGAGCTGATGGCGTTGGACTGTGAGGTGGCGTTAAAGCTCACGCTGCTGGGCACGGGCACCGGGGTCGGCGTTGCGTTATGATGGTTGGAATGGTTGCTGTGGCTGCCGTGCGTCGAGCTGGTGTGCGAGCGGTGCGAGGAGTGGGACCGGTGCGAGGAGTGCGAGCGATGCGCAGCAAAGGCGCTGTCAGCGAAGAACATGCTGAACAGCAGCACCAGCGTGCCCACCGTCACGATTTTGCTGCGCGGGATCGTGCCTTCCTCCTCGTACAAAAAATCGGTCAGCTGCTTCTTGATCTGAGGAAACCGGGGATCGCTCATTTCAGTCCTCTCCTTATTACTTCTTGTACACAACCCTGGTGCATTTCCCGCTCACCCAGGTCGTCGTATATCTGAGCTTGTTCGCTGCGACGTACGTGACCGTGCCATTGGGATGGCCGTTCTGGAAAGTGCCGGTCAGGTAGTTCACCTTTTCGTCTTTGCCGTAATAGTATTTGCCATCGCCGGACATCTTGTCATTGGCCCAGTTGCCCACATAATGCGCGCCGTTCTTCCAGGTATAGGTGCCCTTGCCGTTTTTCAGGCCGTTTTTGAGCGTCCCGACGTAGGTATCCCCCGAGGCGTAGCGGATAGTGACGTTGCCGGTAAAGTCATTCTTGGCGAGTTTGCCGGTGATGACCGTTTTTTTGTCGAATGTGATCTCCACATTGGCGGAAACCCTGCCGGACGCGACGTCGCGTTTGGCCGTGCCGCCATTGACGGGGTAAGTCATCGTCCCCTTGCTCATCACGCCGTTGGAGAAGGTGCCGTCCAGCACCGTGCCATCCGCCAGCGTCAGCACGCCCTTCCCATGGATCGCGTCGTTGGCCCAGGCGCCCTTGTATACGTCCCCGTTTTCCCAGGTGAACGTGCCCTCGCCGCTGCGGACCTGTTTGGCGAAAGTGCCTTCATATGTGCCGATATCCGCCAGCACCAGCTTGCCCTTCGCGCCGATTCTGTCATTTTCCCACTGGCCCTGGTAGGACAGCGGCTGGCCGTCCTTGGGCGTAGTGCTGTAGAACCAGCTGAACGTGCCCTCGCCCTGGCGCTTGCCGTTGACAAAATCGCCGGTGTAGACGCCCAGGTCCGGCCATACCAGCTCGCCATACCCGTTCAGCTGATCGTTTTTCCAGTCGCCGAAATAGAATTCCCCGGTGTTCCAGGTGAAGGATCCCACGCCGTGGCGCTTCTGGTCCTCCGTCACCTGTCCGTCATAGGTGCCGTCGCTGTATTTGAGCGAGGCGTTCGCGCCGTTGAAGGGTTCCGGGGTGGCAGTCGGCGCTGCGGTCGGCGCCGCCGCGCCCCAGGAAAACCCGGCCGCGGCGACCTGGCGAAGGGTATCGCCGGTCAGATACCCGGCGTTGGACTGTGACGTTTCCGCTTCCGCCAGCGTCAGCAGTGGATCATGCCGTTCCAGCAGCGCCAGACTCCCGCCATAGCAAAGCGCGATCGCCAGCACCAGGCAGACGATCCGGACAGGGCAGCCGTGTTTGTTCAAACCTGATCACTCCATTCCCTGAATACGTTCAGAACCGCAGGATTCCCCATCTGTAAATATTCGAAAAGGATATCCAGAATTCCTGCATAAATCCGGCACCGGTCGCCGGAATTTTTGGCGAGATTGCCGCAGAGCGCGTAATTGACCACCGGACAGACGCCGCAGTACGGCTTGTACACGCAGTCGCAGCAGCACGGCAGCGATTCGAGCAGCGAGGCGGCGCAGACGGCCTTGCAGCGCGGGGACTCGATCCAGTCCTGATAGCCGCTGTCGGCCACGTTGCCCAGCAGGAAGGCCTCGTCGCCCATCTCCGCCACCATGCGTCCCTCGTCGCAGGTATATACGTTGCCCGAGGCGTTGACGGCCATCTGCCCCAGTCCCGCGCCGCAGGGCGAGCGCAGCTCCATATAGTTGACCCCGCGGCCGTTCAGGATCTTGGACAGGAAGAGCGCCGCCTGGTATTCGACCAGCTTTTCGCCGCGCAGGCTGCGCCGGAGGATTTCGTTCAGCGCGCGGCGGTAAAACGCGAGGAATTCGTCCGGCGCGTAGCCGACGCTGTCCCAGTGCCGGGCCGCCGCCCCCAGCCGCGTCAGCGGACGCAGGAACAGCTGGCGGAAGCAGAGCTGCGCGTAGGTCTCCACGATCTGCTCCGGGCAGTCAAGCGACGCGCGCGTCGTCGTCTGGATCGCGCCGGGCTGGATGCCGTGCGTGCGCAGGCGCTCGAGTCCCCGGCACAGCCCCGCGCTGGAGCTCCCGCCCCCGGGCAGCGGCCGGTTGCGGTCGTGCAGCGCGGGCGGACCGTCCAGCGACGTGGACACGGACACATGGTGCCGCCGGAAAAACGCCGCCATGTCATCCGTCAGCAGCAGCAGGTTGCTCACCACCGTAAACGCGATCGCCTTGTCGGGCATGATCGATGGCGCAGTCTCCACCACATAGCGGATCACGTCGAAATTCAGCAGCGGCTCCCCGCCCTGAAATTCGATGGTCAGCTGCCGCGAAGGGCAGTCGCGGATGCGCAGCAGCGCCCGGTGCGCGGTTTCCAGCGTCATTTGCCGCGCAGAGGCCGTGCCGTGCGCCTGGCAGTAGACGCAGCGGAGGTTGCACGCGTTGGTCACTGCCAGGATGAACAGGCTGGTGCCCTCCAGCAGGTAGCGCTGAGCGTCCCGCAGCGCGGGCTCGCCGCGCCGAAGGTAGCCCTCGCGCGATTCATCTGTCCAGAAGAGCCCGGCCTTCAGCCGCTCGCGCGTTTCGTCCGTGAAATCGTCCCGGTCGTCGAGCAGCGCGCGGAAATCCCGATCGTTCAGGAAGGCGTACGCGCCGGTATCGTTGGTGACCAGATACTGGTCCCTGACGCGTTTGAAATAGAATTGTCCCCTCATCCGTCAGCGATCCCTTTCTATCGGTTCCGCCGGACACAGCCCGAGTTCCTGCACGGAATAGAACATACCGCCGCAGGCGTCCCGCGCCGCGCATGCCGCACAGGCGGGCTCGTAGCGGACCTTGATGCGGGTAATGCTGTCCTTGACCATCTGCCACAGCCGCCGGGGCACCCTGCAGAGCGGGAAATTGTACAGCCCGATATCGACGCCGCGCCCCAGCGCGTAGCGGATGCCCGCTTCGGCGCTTTGGCAGACCTCGCGGTAATCGCGCCACAGCGCCTGCCGGTGCGCGGCGGCGCAGCCGGTCATTTCCATCGCGATCAGGTTGATGACGTCGATACGCATACCGGCGTCAGCCAACATGCGGAAGGTATCCGACAGCACGGACAGGTTCAGCGCGTGCCCGACGATACGGACCTCGGTGCGGACCGGCGTCGCGGACAGCCGTCTGAGCCCCGCCATCGCCTGGTCAAAGCTGCCGGGCGCGGCCGTGATCCGGTCGTGCAGCGCCGCGTCCGGCGCGTGGATGGGGATCGCGAAGCAGTACCGGTCCGTCAGCAGCGGCCGGAGCCGTTCAAACAGCGACGGCACCGTCAGCGCGCGCCCGTTGGTGAGCACCAGGATCTCCGCGTGCGGGTACGCCGCGTTGATCTGCGCCAGCGCCGGAATCAGGCGCGCGTGCTCCAGGAAGGGTTCTCCGCCCGTGACCGTGATATGCGCCGTGTCTGCCGGAATCAGGCGCGTGAGGGCCTGCCAGTCCGTCAGCGGCATGCGGTCGCCGCGCCGACGCGCGTCGGCGCTCATGGGACACATGACGCAGTTGGAGTTGCACGCTTCCGTCACATACAGGCACACATCGTCCGGCTCCACCAGGATACCCGGCACAGGATCACCCCACTATCCGATACACCAGCCAGCCTATAAAGCCGGCAAAGATCATGATCGCAAACGCGACCTTCCGCACGATCCACACCGTCGGCTCGCCCTTCGCCGAGCGCTCCCAGCGCCGGACCGCATCCGCCTCGTCCGCGGTGATCGCCGCGGGCAGCTCCTCCGACGCGTCCGCGGGCAGCCCGCGGACCCGCGACGCGGTGAACCTGAGCACGTTTTCCGCCGAGAGGATCATGCCCGCGCGGACGGAGGCCGTTGGGATCTGCTGATAATTGTACAGCTGCGTGAACCGCTGCAGCAGCGCCCCCGCGAGGATCAGCAGGTAGGTCCGCCCGTCCGGCAGCGACAGCCGCCATTCGCCCAGCGCGGCGGCCAGCGCGATCACGCCGATATGGAGCGCCCACACGTACCAGCGGTTCATCCAGGACTGCGTGCCGCAGAAAACGGCGTACACCAGCATCATCACCGCCATCAGCAGCTCGTTCTCCTCCACGAACGGCCGCGCGAGCAGGACCGCCGCGCAATAAAACGCCGTGGACTGTACCATGACCGCGGCCATGCCGGTCAGCTGCCTGCGCCACTGAAACGGCTGCGCCGCCCTCCGGGGCTCGCGCTTCAGCCATCGGATCACCGAATCGACCAGCGCCCAGCCGAAGGCCGGCAGGAAAATAAACAGGTATGGCGTCACGGCGTGCGACAGCGTGCCGGCGTCCAGCAGCCGCGGCGGGGTCAGGAAATAGAGCAGCATGAACAGCTTTGCGTCGCCGGCCGCCCAGATCCTGCCGAAATACATCAGCATCGCCAGCGCGTCCGCCACCGCCATGTTGGCCAGCCACGACGGGTAGTACGCCGCCCCGCCCAGCGCCAGCATCGCCCCGTGCAGCGCCAGCCCCGCGCCCAGCGCCCACAGCAGATACCTGTTGGGCACGCGGCCCGTGCGGAAATCCGTCCACGAGCACAGGCCGCCCAGCGCCGCCAGCGCGGTCAGGAGGGCCGCTTCAATATACGTCATCCGCTTTGCCGCCCATGCTGACCGTCAGCTCAAGCACATAGTTCTCAAACTCGCGGCAGGTGAGCGCCTCGTCATAGCGCGTCCCGTCCAGCGCGCAGACGCACGCGCCGTCCGTTTCCGTCACCCGGATGGCCGCCAGCCCACGGTAATCGCGCACCGCCCGCGCCACGGCCGCGCGCGGATAGATGGCCGCGTCAAACACTGTCGTGATCATCAAACCACCCTCTGAGGACGCTGTCCTCCGCCTCCGTCGTCCCGCCCGCGGCGGCGTCCGCATCGGGGTCCGGAACGCCGTTGTCCAGCATGGTGGACGCGTAGGCCCTGCCCAGCATCAGCCTGCGCAGGTCGGCCGTCTGTTCCACCAGGCGGCAGCGCAGCTGCTGCGTGACCAGCTCGTTCTCCAGCGCGCGCGGGTCGGTATGGCAGCCCTCCTTATCCGTCCACTGGACGATCCAGTCCCGGTCGTCCTGGGCCAGATGGATATAGGCGACCTCCACAAAGCTGTAGGCCGCCTTCAGCAGCGCGTCCAGCGTGTAAATCGTCTTGTCCACCCTGATTTCCATCCGGTTCGCCTCCTCTGCGTGCATTCCGCACTGCCTTCCCAAGCTGCTGATGATCTCACTTCATTTCCCCGACCAGGTATCAGAACCCGATCAGCGCGCCGCCGTCGACGGGGATGCAGGCGCCGGAGATGTAGCGCGCGGCGTCGCTGCAGAGGAACGCCGCGCACATGCCGACGTCCATGGGGTCGCCCACCGATTTCGCGGGAATGCGGCCCATGATCTTGGCCAGGCGCTGCGGGTCGGCGTCCGTCGCCTTGCGGAACATCGCGGTGTCGATCCAGCCCGGCGCGATCGCGTTCACGGTGATGCCGTATTCCGCCAGCTCGGCGGTCAGCGTATGGACCATGCCCAGGATACCGGCCTTCGCGGTGGCGTAGCCCGCAATCATCGGCTGGCCGATATAGCTGGCCATGCTCGCCTGAAAGAGGATCCGGCCGCGCCGCCGTTCCTTCATGTAAGGCACCACGGCCCTGGTCAGCGCAAACGCGCCGACGAGGTGCACGTTCAGCACCGCCTGGTATTCCTCCACCGACATATCCCAGACGTACTTTTTGCAATGGTTGCCCGCGTTATTGACGAGGATGTCCACACCGTTCAGGTCGCGGGCGACGCGCTCCACCATCGTCTCTGCCGAAGAGGTGTCGGTCACGTCATACTGATAATACACGGCCCGGCCGTCCAGCTCCGCCAGCGCCTGCGCGGCCTGGCCGGGTTCGCTGCGGCCCAGCGCGGCGACCTTCGCGCCGGCGCTGACCAGGCACCGGGTGACGGCCAGCCCCAGGCCCGTCGCGCCGCCGGTCACGATGGCCACGCGGTCGGTCAGGTCAACCCACTTCGCCATGGAAAAAGAACGCAACTGCGCTTCGGTGAACGCTGCCATACGGCTCCTCCTATTTCCGGCAGGCGGGCAACACCGTCTCCCGGTCCTGATACTTATACGGGATATAAAACTCCCTGTGCCCCAGCCGCTCGCTCTTCGTCGGCGCACCGGCGGCCGTTTCGGCCACGAGGCGGGTCAGGCGGTCGGTCAGGGCGTCCATGCCGCACTCGCCGCGCAGCACGGGGCTGGCGTCAAAGTCCATATCCCCGGCCATGCGCGCGAAGGTATCCGCGTTGCCGGTGATTTTCAGGCAGGGGGCGACCGCGCTGCCCACCACGCTGCCCCGCCCGGTGACCAGGAACACCAGGTGCGCGCCGCAGCTGATCAGGTCCATCAGCCCCTCATTGTCATTGGGGTTCGTGATGCCGAACTGCATCCAGTACGGGTCGGGGGTCGAATCGAGCAGCCACAGACCGGGCCTGGGCGGAGGCACGGAGACCTTGACGACGCCCTGGATGGGGCGGGTGCCGCTCTTGACGACCGCGCCCATGCTTTTTTCCTCAATGGTGCTCAGCCCGCCGGCGAAGTTGCCCGGGCTGACGGAGTACTGTCGCACCTGGCGGCAGTAGTCCAGCGCCTTGTCATACGTATAGCGGAGCTCCTCGCGCGCCCGCGCGTTCGCCGCGCGGTTCAGGAGCAGCTGGTCCAGGCCGACGGCCTCCACGATTTCCTCAAACAGGGCGGTGCCGCCCGCGTCCACCAGCCGGTCAAAAAAGCGGCCGACCACCACGTTGCCCGCGAGACCGCTGGTCGCGTCGCTGCCGCCGCACTCCGCGCCGATCACCAGGTCGCTCAGACGCATCGCCGCCCGCGGGGTATCCCGCAGCGTTTCCAGCGCGGCGCGCACCCAGCGTACGCCCTTTTCCACGCTCGGCAGGGTACCGCCCTCGCGCTGGATCAGCATCCACGCGGCGGGCTTGCCCTCCTTCGCGGCGAGTTCGCTGAGCCATTCCGGCTGGACATACTCACACCCGAGGCCCACGGCCAGCACCGCGCCGATATTCGGATGCCGGATCAGGCTGATCAGCAGGTTGACCGCGTACTGGTTGTCTGTGCAGCCGTCAAACCCGACCAGCTCCGCATCCGGGGACCCGCTCTCCCGCACGATCTGCTGCGCGACGAATTCCGCGCATTTGACGGTATACATGACCAGCACCCGGTTGCGGATGCCCATGCGCCCGTCCCGGCGGACGTAGCCCTGCCAGCCCGTATCGTTATTCATACTTCGTGTCCCCCGGCGCGCCGGTCTTCACGTCCAGGTGGCCGCTGCGCTCGTCGTACAGGCTGCGCATGACATGCAGGTGCACCCAGCCGCCGCACGGAATAGCCTTTGTCGCGCGGCCGATGACCACACCATATTTGATGATGTCCTCCTGGGCGGCGATATCCCTGAGCGCGAGCTTGTGCCCGCTGGGGATATCCTCGATCGCCGCACAGCTGCCCGCGTCCGTCCCATTCAGCAGCCGGACAGGACCAGGCGTCAGCGCCGTCAGCGCCGTCGCTACGTTATCATCCGGATGGATCAGGAAAGCCGTCTGCTCCATCGCGCCGCCTCACAGGACGCCGAAACGCGCGAACGCGTCCGTGACCGGCATGCCGCCCTCGATCGCGCGGCGCATGGTCTTCTCCGCGCTCGCCTTGGCCAGGGCTTTTTCAATGACTTCCTCCGCGACGCCGCGGGGGATGATCAGCACGCCGTCCACGTCGCCGAAGACGATATCGCCGTCATGGACGGTTACCTGGCCGATCTCGATATCGCAGCGGTAATCGAACACATACGTGCGGATGGACGAGTCCTGCGCCCAGGTGCCGCTGCAGAAGACCGGAAAATCCTGCTCCAGCACCATGGCGGTGTCGCGCGTGTACCCGTCCAGCACCGCGCCGGCCGCCCCGCGCGCCTTGGCGCTGGCCGTCAGCAGCTCGCCCCACAGGGCGCTGTGGCGCGCGCCGGTCGCGATGTATACCTCGTTGGGCCTCAGCTGGTCCAGCGCCTCGGTCATATATCCGAACGGCTTTTTCGGCGCGCCGAAGACGTCGTTCTCCAGCACAGGGCAGGCGTAGCCCGCCAGCTTCATCCAGTGGCTGCCGCGCACCTGGGTCAGCAGCGCCGTCGGCACCTGCGAGGCGAGCGGGCGGATCGGCGCGGGCAGGAACTGGTGGTTCCGGCCCATCTGATCCAGGATATCGCCCACGACGGGCGTGTAGAGCTGCGCCTTCATCAGCTCGAACATTTCGGCATCATTCCGCCACCGCGGCATCGCGCGTCCCTCCGTCCGTTACGTTTCCCGTTCAACCGGCCTCGCCATTGTCGGCAGGCAGATTAACATCCAGGCGCTGCCGCGCGACCAGGTCAGCGAACGCGCCGTTTTTCGCGATCAGCTGCTCATAGTTGCCCTCTTCGATGATCGCGCCTTGATCCATGACCAGAATGCGGTCGCAGTTGCGGATGGTGGACAGCCGGTGCGCGATCACGATGCGCGTGCATTTGAGCTGGTCCAGCGCGTCCGAGACCTGTTTCTGCGTCTTGTTGTCCAGCGCGCTCGTCGCCTCGTCGAAGATCAGGATTTTCGGCTTCGGCGCGATGGCGCGGGCGATCATCAGCCGCTGCTTCTGTCCGCCGGAGATACCGCCCTGGCCTTCGGAAATGATCGTCTGCATGCCCATGGGCATGTCCCGGATATCCTGCGCGATGCCGGCGATCTCGGCGGCCTCCCAGGCGTCGTTCAGCGTCAGCTGCGGCGCGGAAATCACGATGTTGGAATAGATGTCGCCCTGGAACAGCTGTCCGTTCTGGATCACCACGCCGATCTGCTTGCGCACGGAGCGCGGATCGACGTTGTTCAGGTCCTGCCGGTCATAGAGCACCACGCCCTTTTCAGGCTTCTCAAAGCCGAGCAGCAGGCGCACCAGGGTGGACTTGCCGCAGCCGGTCCTGCCCACGATGGCGACGTACTCCCCCGCCTTGATCCTGAGCGACAGGTCGTTCAGGATATAGGGCGTGTTTTCGTCATAGCGGAAGGTGACGTGGCTCATTTCGATGTTCCCGCTGACGTGCGTGATCGGCTTTTTGTCCTCGCTGACCTCCGGCTCCGCCCGCAGGATGGGCTCAGCCATCTCCAGGAGCGGGCGGATCGACGCGACCGACGTGGCGATGCCCGCCAGCGCGGAGAACGCGCCCATCACGCGGCCATACGCCGCGCTGAAGGCAAAGTACTGATTGGCGCTGACCCCGTTGCGCACCGCGAGATAGTACAGCGCCACCGTGCCCAGCAGCGAGATCGCCGTCGTGATGACGCCGTTCAGCTTGAGGAACGCGGGCGGATTGTACTCCAGCCGCGCGTTGCGGGCGTACAGCCGGCCCCAGCGCGCGAAGACCCGCTTCTCGGAGCCGGACAGCCGCACCTTCTGGATGCCGTTCAGGATGCCGTAGCTCATGCCGGTTTCTTCGGCGGAGAGCTTCATCTGGGTGCGCGACACGCCCATCTGCACGAGCGAGGCCGCGACGCTGATCACGACCGTCGCCAGGATGATCAGGATGGAGGGCCCGACCAGCGCCGGCGCGAACGAGAAAATTTGCGTGATGTACAGCAGGGACAGCAGGCTGCTGAGCCCGACCGAGAAAAACTCGTTGAGCATGGTCGAGCACAGCGAATTGATGGACCCGGCGCGGCTGGACAGGTCGCCGGAGGAATACTTCCTGAAAAAGCTGACCGGCAGCGACAGGATGCGCATCATGACCGAGGCCTCCACATCCTGCGAGGTCTTGGTGTTGATGCGCTCCATCAGCAGCGTGCGCACAATGGAGATCAGCTGTGACGCGAACGCCGAGCACAGCAGGAAAATCGCCATGCCGATCATCAGGTTCAGGCGCTTGTCGCGCAGGACGGTGCCCGTCACCAGGTTGTACACCCTCGGCTCGATCATGCCGACCAGGTTGACCATGAGCGTCGCCAGCACGATCAGGAGGATGTCCCCGTATGAGATGCTCTTGCGCATGTACATCAGCAGGTCCGGAATGCCGAGCTTTTTCATCGGCAGCGGACGGTAAAAGCACAGCGCGTCGCGGGAAAAGCGCTTCGCGTTTCTCTGGGTGATGCGCGTGCGCTTGCCGGTCACGGGGTCCTTGAAGTAATAGCCGAACACCGTGCCCGGCAGCAGCGCGACCGTGGTCCCCGAATCCTTGAGGTAACCGAGCATCGGCCCGTAGGCGTCGTTCTGCCAGTTGTCTTCCAGCTCGACCTCGCGCGTCATCAGGCCGACCGGGCGCAGGGCGTATTCCATCTGCTCCGTCACGTCCTGGATGTCGTCCGGGATCTCCGCGGGCTTCTGATGATAATATTTCAAGATGTCGTCCAGCGCCTCGCGCGCGATCAGCCGGTTATCCTCCAGCCGGTCGACGCTCCAGCGGTCCATGACCGCGCTGGCGATACGGAAAAAGGAGTCCTCCAGTATGTTCTGGTCGCTTTCCATGCGCTGCTTGATCTGCTCGTCAAACCATCCCATCAGCCGGCCTCCCTTCGTTATTCGCTGGTCACGAGCTCGGTGTACGCCCCGCCCTTGCGGTACAGCTCGTCGTGCGTGCCGCGCTCCACGATCGTGCCCTTGTTCAGCACGATGATTTCATCGCAGTCGCGGATGGTGGACAGCCGGTGCGCGACCACGATGCAGCTGATGCCGCGGTCCTTGACGGCCTTGACCAGCTCGTACTCCGTCTTCGCGTCCAGGGCGCTGGTCGCCTCGTCCAGGATAATGATGGACGGGTCCTGCGCCAGCACGCGCGCGATCTCCAGCCGCTGGCGCTGGCCGCCGGACAGGTCCTTGCCGTTTTCTGTCAGCCGGCCGCTGTAGCCGCCCGGACGGGCGAGGATGTCGTCATGGATCTGCGCGTCGCGCGCGGCCAGGATCACCTCGAAATCAGCGATGGATTCGTCCCACATGCGGATATTGTTGGCGATGGTGTCCTCGAACAGGACGATGTCCTGATCGACCATCGCGATGGAGCCGGTGAACACGCTGCGCGGGATCTCGCTGATCGGCTTGCCGTCAAACAGGATCTCGCCCGACCAGGGCTGGTACAGCCCGGTGATGAGCTTGCTGACGGTGGACTTGCCGCAGCCGCTCGCCCCCACGATGGCGATGCGCTTGCCGGGCATCAGGTGCATGGAAAAATCCGTCACGTTCGGATTGCCCAGGCGCGAATAGCCGAACGTCACATGCCTGAGCTCCACCTCGCCCTTGAGCTTCGCGTATTCCCCGTCGCCGGCCGCCGCGCCGTTGGCGAGCACCGGGTCGTCCGGGTACTCCATCACGTCCTCGATGCGCTCCATCTCCGTACGCATTTCCTGAATGACCTGGCCGGCGGACACCAGCGTCATCGCCGGCTCCATGAACGAATTCAGCAGGCCCTGGAAGGTGGAGATCATGCCGATGGTAAAGTGGCCCTCCATCGCCAGCCGGACGCCGAGAAACAGCACCAGATAGCCCGACGCCGTGCCGACGAACTGCGGGATCAGGCCGACGCGCGCGTTCAGCGTGGCAAACTTGACCGCCTGCGTATTGACCGAGGCCTGATACCCCGACCATTTCCGGAAAAAGCCGCCCTCCGCGCCGGAGGCCTTGATGGTCTCCGTCATGCTGATGCCGGCCATGGTGGAGGCGGCCAGCTTGCCCGCGTCGCGCATCTGCACGCGCGTCAGGTTCACGCGCTTTTCCGACATATACCTGGCCACCAGCAGGTTCAGCACCATGGACATCAGGCCGATCAGGGTCATGAGCGGGCTGTAGCGCAGCATCACGAACAGGTAAAAGAACATCATCAGCGTGTTCAGCGCCAGCGGCGCGACGGTCTGCACCAGCGTGCCGGCGATGTTGGCGTTGCTGCTCTGCCGCTGCAAAATATCACCGGTCATGCGCTGCGAGAAAAACTCCATCGGCAGCCGCAGCACCTTCCACATATAGCCCGCGTTGCCCTCGACCGCCATTTTGCCGTCCAGCTTCAGGTTGTACACCGTCCTCGCCCACTCCACGACGATCTGGAAAAAGGCGAGGGCGAGCATGACCCATGTAAAGATATTCAGCCACTGCGGGGTGCGGCCTGTCAGCAGCCGGTCCAGGAAGATGCGCGACATGACCGGATTGATGATCCCGAACAGCGAGGAGATGACGGACGTCATGATCACAAACACGACCGCCGCGGCCGCGCCGTGCAGACGCTTGCGCGCGAAGGCCACGGTGCTCTTGCGGCGTCCCGAGGGCACGAACGCCTCCCCAGGCGAAAACATCAGGCACAGCCCGGTGAAGGATTCGTTGAACTCCTCCATCGACACCTGGACCAGCCCGCGCGCGGGGTCATTCAGGACAGCCTTGTTGCCCTTGAACCCGTCCAGCACCACAAAGTGATTAAAATTCCAGTGGATGATGCAGGGATAGGTTGCCTGGTGGCGGATGCCGTCCAGCTCCAGCCGGTACCCGTGCGTCTCCAGGCCGTAGTGCTGCGCGGCGAGGTATACGTTTTTCATATTGGAGCCGTCGCGCGAAACACCGCAGTCCAGGCGCACCTGCTCCAGCGGCACCCATTTGCCGTAATACGCCAGCACCATCGCCAGGCTGGCCGCGCCGCATTCCAGCGCCTCCATCTGCATGATGACCGGCACCTTGGCGACGCCGTGCCTGACCGGCTGCCGGATGGTTTTCTTGATCTGTTTCATGCCCGGATGTCTCCCGTGCGCGCGCTCAGTTCAGCAGAAAGCTGATGGGGGTAGTGGATTCGGTGACCAGCTCCGCGTCGTAGGTGCCGTCCGGCAGGCGAAGCGCGGGATTGTTCATCTGGATCATCGCGCCGATGTTGTCCGCGTCCTGGAACAGCAGACTCACCTTTCCCTCTTCCCCCGCGACGCGCACCGTCATGCCCACCGCGATCACGTCTTTCATGGACAGCGGCAGGCTGCAGCTGACGGTCAGCAGCGTTTCATCCTCGATGGTATAGTTTTCCACGTCCACCTGAATGGTCTCGGTGCTTTCCATCGTCGCCGTGGACGCGTACACCACAAACCCGGCCAGGATGACGATGATCGCCGTCAGCAGCATCCACAGGCGCGGCGTGGTCACCCTGAGATAATCGTGCAGCTGCTCCGGCGAGGAGATACGCTCCATGCTCTCTTTTCTGAACAGCGGTTTCTCCATGAGGCCACTCCTTTCAACGGGAAGTACAGCGTCCGGCTCACGCCTGGAGCGCGTTCGCGATCGCGTCGGCGAGGGCGGCCAGCGCGGTCTCCTGCGCCGGCTTCAGGGCGGAGCGCAGGGTCAGCGTTTCGCCGGCCTGGGTCATGCATTTGAGCGCGTTCAGGCGCTCCAGCATCAGCTTGCCGCTGTTCGGGGCCCAGGACCCGTTCTCGATGACCGCGAACACGCGGTTCTGCAGATCGTGCGCGGCGAGGTCGGTCAGCAGCGTTTCCACCGGGGTAAAGATGCCGTTGTTATAGGTCGCCGCGGCAAAGACCAGCGCCCGGGCGCGGAAGGCCTCCGCCACCAGCACGCTCAGGTCCGTTTTGGACGTGTCGTATACGCGCACGCCGCGCAGCCCGCGGTCCGTCAGCAGCGCCGCCAGCCTCAGCGCGGCGGCGTGCGTGTGCCCGTACACCGAGCCCGTAAAGATGACGGCCGTATTGTCCTCCGGCTCATAGCGGCTCCACTGGTCCAGCTTGCCGATGAACACGCCAAGGTTTTCCCGCCAGATGGGCCCGTGCAGCGGCGCGATCACGCGGATGGGCAGGGCGGACGCCTTTTTGAGCAGCGCCTGGACCGGCGCGCCGTACTTGCCCACGATGTTCGTGTGATAGCGCCGCGCGTCGTCCAGCCAGTCGCGCTCGAAATCCAGCTGATCCGCGTACAGCGCGCCGTGCAGGCTGCCGAAGGTGCCGAACGCGTCCGCCGAAAACAGGATGCCGTCCGTTTCGTCAAAGGATACCATGACCTCCGGCCAGTGCACCATCGGCGCGGTCAGGAACCGGAAGCTGTGCCGCCCCGTCACGAGCGTGCCGTTCTCTGCGGCCGTCACGACGCGCGCGGAAATGTCCTCATCAAAAAACTGAGCAAACATCTGCTGCGCCTTCTTGGTCATGACGGCCTTGGCCTCCGGGTACTGCCTGAGCGTCATCATCAGCGTGCCCGCGTGGTCCGGCTCCATATGGTGGACGATCACATAGTCCAGCGGCCTGCCGGCCAGCCCCTCCCTGAGCGCGTCCAGGAACGCGGGCGCCTGCGACGCGTCCACCGTATCCAGCAGCGCGGTCTGCTCATCCAGCAGCAGGTAGGCGTTATAGCTGACGCCCCGCGGGATGGGATACACGTTCTCAAACAGCGCCAGGCGGTCGTCGTCCTGGCCCAGATACAGATAATCATTCAGCAGTTTCTGCAGCATCGGTCACTTCTCCTTTATACCAGCCCAAAATATTGTTTTTCCTCACGTACAGCTCGTCCCCGCAGGTCCTGATCAGGCTGAGCCTGTCCCCCGGCGCGACGGGCAGACGGTAATCGGTCATGTCCGTGTTCAGCTGCCCGGGCGTCTCGTCGTCCAGCGCGGCCGTCGGCACGCGCGTCTCGCGCCCATGATACAGCACCCTGGAAAACAGCGGTCCCCGCTCGAGCACCGTCACCTGCCGGTCGTGAAAATGAATATAGACCGGCTCCGGTCCCTCCGCCTGCGCCTGGGCCGCGATGACGTGCGGCAGTCCGTCCGCCCACAGGCAGCGGAAATCCTCGCTCCGCGCGTCCGGCAGGATGACGCAGTTCAGCTGGCCGCTGCGCTTCACGCCGCAGCCGCCGTCCAGGCAGATGATGTGCCGGTCGCGCAGGATGATCGGCGACATGTCCATCAGGCGCTGACGGTACAACACCGTCGGCCAGTGTCCGACGGCGACGTACTTGTCAAAGCTCAGCCCCTGGGCGAGGAAATTATCATTTTTCAGGTAAGGCGCGCTCAGCGTGCCCTCCAGCTCGCTCAGGCGCAGGTGCGGCACGCCGCCGTGCACGAAGGTCACCGTCGGCGTGTCCAGGATGGCCGGCAGCCCGGCCATGTACCCCAGCTCCGGCGCGAACGCCTCCCGCACCGCCCTCAGGACGGCGAGGCGGTCAGTGTCCTCTGTCAGCGTCAGGCCCAGCTCGTCGCACATCTCCTTCAGCAGGCAGCCGCCCCACCAGCGGATCATCCGCGGCGCCTGGTCAAACAGCTGGTTGTACCACGCGGGGTCGTCCGAAAGGATGCGGTGGATGGTGTACACATCCATGTTGCCCAGGAGCGCCGTCACGTCGTATGACTCCTGCAGCCGCATCATGGTGCGGATCACCTTCAGGCTCTCCTCACCCTTTTCCAGCAGGTCGCCGACCACCACCAGCGCGTCGTCCGGGCGGTAATCCGCCTGCCGGAGCAGGGCGCGGAACACGCCGTCGTGCCCGTGAATATCAGAAATCATCAGCACGCGCTGGCCGGGGCGGAAGGTCCGCCGCACGATCCGGGTCAGGCGGTAGGGCGGGTGTGCGCTCATCGCGCGATCATTTCGTCCCGGCGCGGGCCATTGCTCAGGTAGCGGAAGGGCATCTCCGTTTCCTTCTCGAGGAACTCGATGTATTTCCGGCAGTTTTCCGGCAGATTGGCATACTCCCGGATGCCGCGGATGTCCGTTTTCCAGCCCGGCAGGCGTTCATAGACGGGCTCCGCGCGGTCGAGCAGCGGCGTCACAGGGAAGCGGCGCGTCACCTGCCCGTCGACGCGGTAGCCCACGCAGACCGGGATCTCGTCCAGATAGGACAGCACGTCCAGGTTCGTCACAGCCACCGCGGTCGCGCCCTGCAGCATGCAGCCGTAGCGCGTGGCTACGGCGTCAAACCAGCCCACGCGGCGGGGGCGGCCGGTTTTTGCGCCGTACTCGCCCGCGTCACCGCCGCGGCGGCGCAGCTCCTCCGCCTCGTCGCCGAACAGCTCGGTCACGAACGGGCCGGCGCCCACGCAGGAGGAATACGCCTTGGTCACCGCGATCACCTCGTCGATCGCGCGCACGGGAATGCCCGCGCCGACCGGCGCGTAGCCCGCCAGCGGCGAGGACGAGGTCGTGTACGGGAAGATGCCGTGGTCCGGGTCGCGCAGCGTGCCCAGCTGGCCCTCCAGCAGGATGCGCTTGCCCGCGCTGACCGCGTCGTGCAGGTACAGCGCCGTATCCGTCACCATCGGCGCGATCTGCTGGCCGAGCGCCCAGTACGTTTCCGTGAGCTGCTCCGCGTCCAGGAGCGGGCGGTGGTAGAGGTGCGCCATCAGCACGTTCTTCTGCGCGACGGCATTCTCAATGCGGCGGCGGAGCAGGTCCTTATCGAACAGCTGGCACACCTGCAGGCCGATCTTGGCGTACTTGTCCGCGTAAAACGGCGCGATGCCCGAATGCGTGGAGCCAAAGGACGCCTTGCCCAGGCGCTCTTCCTCGTAGCAGTCCAGGGCCACATGATACTCCGTCAGCACCTGCGCACGGTCGGAAATCAGCAGCTTCGGCATGAACCCGAGCCGGTCGCTGACCGCCTTCAGTTCCCCGAGCAGCTCGGGGATATCCAGCGCGACACCGCTGCCGAGGACATTGACGACCTCCGGGTGCAGCACGCCGCTGGGCAGAAGGTGCAGGGCGAACTTGCCCTGATCGGTGATAATGGTGTGCCCCGCGTTTGCGCCGCCCTGAAAGCGGACGACGATATCGCTCTCCTCCGCGAGCAGGTCGGTCAGCTTGCCCTTGCCTTCATCGCCCCAGTTCGCGCCGACGATTGCCTGAACCATAGTGGATATTCCTCCCTGTTAACAATGGCCGAATACCCGCGCCATGCGTTCGACCGCGCGGCGGGTATTGTCCTCTGTATTGAACGCGGTCAGGCGGAAATAGCCCTCCCCGGCCGCGCCGAAGCCCGCGCCGGGCGTGCCGACCACCTGCGCCTGCCTGAGCAGCGCGTCAAAGAACGCCCAGGACGACATGCCTGCCGGCGTCTTCAGCCACACATAGGGCGAATTGACGCCGCCATAGCAGGTCATGCCCGCCGCGGCCAGCCCCTCCCGGATGATGCGGGCGTTGGCCAGATACCCGTCCACCAGCGCCTGCGTCTCCCGCCGGCCGGTATCGTCCAGGCTGGCGGCCGCCGCGCACTGCACGGGGAAGGAGACGCCGTTGGACCGGCTCTCGGAGCGGCGGCGCCACAGGTCGCCCAGGCGCACCGTGCGCCCGTCCGCCTGCGCGGTCAGCTCGCGCGGGATGACCGTATACGCGCAGCGCACGCCGGTAAAGCCCGCGTTTTTGGAAAATGAGCAGCACTCGATGGCGCACTCGCGCGCGCCGTCGATTTCAAAGATGCTGTGCGGCACGTCCGCAACTGTGATGTACGCCTTGTACGCCGCGTCGAACACGATCAGCGTGCCATGGGCGCGCGCCCAGGCGACGATGCCCGTCAGCTGGTCCCTGGTCAGGGCGGTGCCCGTCGGGTTGTTCGGGCTGCACAGGTACAGGATGTCCGGCGCGCCCTCCTGTGGCAGCTGCGGGGCAAAGCCGTTTTCCGGCGTGCACGGCAGGGTCATCAGGCGCTCGTACCCGCCGCCCGCGGTCGGGCGGCCGAGCCGGCCGGCCATCGCGTTGGAATCGACGTAGACCGGATACACCGGGTCGGTCACGGCGACGAGCGCGTCCGCCGCCAGCAGCTCCTGGATATTGCCCGTATCGGACTTCGCGCCGTCCGATACGAACACCTCGTCCCGGCCCACCGACACGCCGCGCGCGGCATACTCCTGCGCGATGATCGCGTCCAGCAGGAAATCATAGCCCTCGTAGGGCGGGTAGCCGCGGAAGCCTTCGGGCGTGCCCATGGCCAGCGCGGCGTCGGCGAACGCCGCGGCGACGTGCGGCGTGAGCGGCCTGGTCACGTCGCCGATGCCCAGGCGGATGATGTCGGCGTCAGGATTTTCCTTCGCGTAAGCGGCGACCTTCGCGGCAATCTCCGCGAACAGGTAGGCCTTGTTCATGCCAGCCAGATTCGTATTGATGCGCATCGCACTTCTCCTTATTCGGGACGCTTTTCCCCGCAGTGCGGGCAGTAATTCGTGGTCAGGCCGGCGTGCCCGTTGGAGCAGGTCCAGGTGGTGTCTCCCGACAGCCAGGGCAGGGTCTGTACCGCGGGCGTGGGCGCGTTCACCAGTTCATATTTGAAATTGTTGTTCAGGCACCAGTTTTCCGCCGCGCT
>CAMNEH010000029.1 GCA_946536315.1 uncultured Clostridia bacterium | reverse complement strand
GCGGAACCGCATGAGCGGTGGTGTGGGAGGACGGGGGTTAGCCACCCCCTCCTACTCGATGAATATTATCAGAATCATGATGTAATAATGACAAAAATGAAGGGAGGGGCTGCGATGTATCATATCCGTCCTGTATCAGATCTCAGAAACAAATTTACTGAAATAGAGAATACCGTTATGAAACAGGGAGAACCTGTCATCCTCACTAAGAACGGTTATGGCGCTATGGTTGTGATGAGCCTGGCGCAGTATGCCGAGTTGACTGATGAGGTGGAACTGAAGCTGGATGAGGCGGACAGGGCGGCCGCTGTCAGTGATGAACGTTATACGGCAGATGAAGTTTTTCAGCGAGTAAGGGAGCGGCTGCATGGAAGAGAAGCGTTATGAATGACGGATCCTTCCGATGTTCGAAAAAGATTTGGATGAAATCGTGCAGTATATTTCCGCCAAATTAGGCAACCCGGGTGCTGCTGATCAACTGATCGACGATGTTGAGGCGGCGATTTATAAAAGATTGCCGATGGCAGAGGCATTTGAACCATACCGCGGGATCGTGGAACGGCAGTTCCCTTATTATTGGATCAAGGTGGGCAGCTATGCGGTGTTTTATGTGGTGATCGGAAATATGATGGAGGTTCGCCGGATTTTTTACAGAAAACGCAATATGAAAAAGCTCCTCTGACGGAGTCAATGGGTTTGAAATATGGATGGGGCTGCTGCAGATGCTATGCTTCTGCAACAGCCCCATTGTTACCGGCGCCGTCGTCAGTCCGACGGCTCGTCCGCTTCCCTGTTGTATACCGGGCCAAGGTTCGCGTACCGGCGTGTGATCCACTTGGCGATGCCGTCCAGGCCGGGGTAGATCATGCGCTCGGAGATATTGATATAGTCCAGCTTGTCCCGGATCTCCAGCTTGACCGCTTTCGGGATGAAGATGCGCGAAAAGCAGTCCTCCAGTCCGGGAAGCTCGTTGATGTCGATGGCGGGATCGGTCGTCAGCGAGAACAGCGCGTACTGGTTGGCGATCCGGTTGACGGTGCTTGCGGGCTCGAAAAAGATGGCGTAGGGCGTCCCGGACAGCGCGCTCAGCGCGGCATAGCTGGAACCGATCCTGTCCAGCGCGTCCATGGTAAAAATGCTGGTCTGCTGGCGCTGAAGCTGCTCGCGGAGCACGCCGGGCAAGTGCTCGTTGATGCGGTCGATGTCGGCGCACCAGATGACGCCGTCACGGTCGTAGTGCGCGATTTCTTCGGTGGCGAAGTGCGCCGCGACCAGCGGGGAGTAGGTCCAGTCCAGCAGGCGCGTCGGCAGGCCGAACTGCTGCGCCAGCGCGGCCGTCTGCCAGAAGGAGCTGACCGACTGCAGGTCCGCGTAGCCATATTTGCGGAAGGAGCGCAGCATATGCTTCTCCAGGCCCAGGTCGTGGGGACAGGCGCGGTTCAGCGCCGGCTGCAGCCCCCACGCCCCGTCGCCCATGCCCCGGTACACGCGGTTGTCGCGGTAGCGCATGAGCTTGGGGTTCCAGGTGTCCTGGAATATTTCCTTCTGCAGCTCAATGAAGCTGTGGATGGTCGTTTCTTTCATCATGGCGATGGTTCAGTCTGCGACTGAGCGGTCAGCTCAGTGTGATTTTGACTGCCTGGTGTCCGGTCAGCTCGGCGGTGCGCGCGTCAGGCTGTCCGACGCCCACGTACAGCACGGGGGTGCCCTCCTGCACGCGGCGGCCGTCGTCGTCCACCACCAGGAAGGCGCGCTCGTCCAGCGTCAGCGTGGCCGAAACGCTCCCGCCGGCGGGGACGCAGACGCGCCGGAAGGCGCACAGCCGCGGATGCTTCGGCGCGTGCGCGCTGCCCTCGTTCTGGCAGTACACCTGCACGACGTCCTCCGTATCCCGCTTTCCGTCGTTGCGCAGGGCAACGGTCACGGTCAGACGGCCGTTTTCACGCGCGGCGGAGGCCTCCGTCACGAAGACGTCGCCGTAGGTCAGGCCAAAGCCGAACGGGTACAGCGGCGCGGCGTCCAGATAACGGTAGGTGCGGCCCTTCATGCTGTAATCCGTAAAGGCGGGCATATCCTGGAGCTGCTCGTTTTTGTAGAAGGTCACCGGCAGCTTGCCTGACGGCGAGGCGTGGCCGAACAGCAGATCGGCGACGGCTTTGCCGCCCCGCGCGCCGGGATACCAGCACTGCAGGATGGCGTTGGCCTGTTCGCCGGCGTCCTGCAGGTCGATGGCGCTGCCGGTGGTCAGGCAGATGACGGTGGGCTTGCCGACGGCCAGCACGCGCCGCATCAGACGGCGCTGGGAGGCGGGCAGCAGCAGGTCCTTCTTGTCCGCGGAGCCGTAGGGATTGCTCGTGTCACCCTGCTCGCCCTCGAGGGTTTCGTCCAGGCCGACCACCAGCACCACGGCGTTGCTGTTTTCCGCCACGGTCAGCGCTTCGGCCATCAGGTCGTCATCCGAGGCGGACAGCCCGTCATTCTTGTCGCGGTAGAGGTGGCAGCCCTTCGAGCACAGCACCTGCGCCTTGCCGGCGAGCGCATCCTGAATGCCGGTCTGCAGCGTGATGTACCGGGAGGAGGCGCCGTGATAGTTGCCGATCAGGGCGGCAATGCTGTCCGCGTTGGGACCGATGACCGCGACGCTGCCGACGCGGTCGGGATCCAGGGGCAGCATGCCGTCGTTTTTCAGCAGCACGCAGGCCTTGCGCGCGGCTTCCTCCGCCTTTTCAAGGTGCGCCGGACATTCCACCACGGAATAGGGGATCTGGTCATATTCGCTGCCCTCGCCCAGAATCCCCAGCATGAACCGGGTCGTCATCAGGCGCACGGCGGAGCGGCGGATGGTGTCCTCGCTGACCTTGCCGCTCATGCACGCGGCCAGCGCGCTCTGATAGGTGCAGCCGCAGTTCAGGTCGCAGCCCGCGTTCAGCGCCATCGCGGCGGAATCGACCGCGTTGTCGGTTACGTGATGTCCCTCGTGGAAGTCGCGGATGGCCCAGCAGTCGGACACGAAATGCCCTTCGAAGCCCCACTCCTCCCGCAGGCGGCGCATCAGGTCGCTGCTCGCGCAGCAGGGCTCGCCGTTGGTGCGGTTGTACGCGCCCATGACGGATTCCACGCCGGCCTCCCGCACCAGCGCCTCAAACGCGGGCAGGTAGGTCTCGACCATGTCCTTTTCAGAGGCGATCGCGTCAAAGGAGTGGCGCAGGTCTTCGGGCCCGGAATGCACGGCAAAATGCTTGGCGCAGGCGGCGGCCTTCATGGTGTCGCCGCTGCCCTGCAGGCCGCGCACATAGGCCTTGCCGGTCTCCGCGGTCAGGGTCGGGTCCTCGCCGTAGGTTTCCTGGCCGCGGCCCCAGCGCGGGTCGCGGAAAATGTTGATGTTGGGGGACCAGAAGGTCAGGCCCTTGTAGATGTCCCGGTCGCCGTGCGCGCTGGCGGCGTTGTACTTGGCGCGGCCTTCCGTGGCGGCGATGTCGCCCAGCGTTTCGATGAGGCCGGTATCAAACATGGCGGCCATGCCGATGGCCTGCGGGAACATGGTGGCCATGCCCGCGCGCGCCACGCCGTGGAGCGCCTCGTTCCACCAGTTGTAGGCCGGGACGCCCAGCCGTTCGATGGCGGGAGACTGGTAGCTCAGCTGCGATACCGCCTCCTCCAGGGTCATTTGTGCGACGAGCGCCTCCGCGCGCTTCCTGGCTTCTGATCGTTTCATGGCGGACTCTCCTTTTATGATTGTTGTGGTTTCAGCGGTTTCAGCATTTTACGGTCGCATTCGCGGTACAATAACAGGCACAGTACCAGCGAGACCGCCTCGGCGATCACGAAGCACCACCACACGGCGTCCACGGTGCCGAAGAGCTGCTTGAGGAGCCACGCCGCCGGCAGCAGAACCAGCAGCTGGCGGCAGATGCTGATGATCATGCTGTATATGCCGCGTCCGACGGCCTGGAATACGTTGCTCAGGGTGATGCCGACCGCCGCCGGCAGGAAGCACCAGCTGATGGTGCGCAGGGCGACGACGCCCATTTCGCGCATCTGCCGCGCGACCTCGGGCTCCGCCTCGGAATCAAAGATGTTCATCAGCGCCTGCGGCATCAGCTGGAAAATCAGCATGCCCACCAGCAGGATACTGGCCGCCCAGGTCAGGGAGACCCGGATCGCGTCATAGATCCGCTGGCGGTTCCGCGCGCCGAAGTTGTAGCCGACGATCGCGATCATGCCGGAGCCGAGGCCGAAGACCGGCATGAACACGAAGGACTGCAGCTTGAAGTAGACGTTCAGCACGTTGACCGCCGCGTTGCCCTGGGCAAATCCGCTCAGCAGGCCGTTGAGCCCGACGTTCATCACCGACCCGATGGCCTGCATCACCGTGCTGGGCAGGCCGACAGTCATAATGCCGGCGATCAGCGCGCGGTCCACGGCGAAATCCCGGCGGTCCAGCCGCAGCTCAGGGTTCTTTCGCTGGTTCAGGATGAAGCCGAGGCCGGTGCTGACGAACTGCCCGATCACGGTCGCCACGGCCGCGCCGCGCACGCCCATGGCGGGGCAGCCCAGCAGGCCGAAGATCATCACCGGGTCCAGCGCGATATTGGTCAGCGCGCCGGCCAACTGGGTCAGCATCGCGTTCATGGTGTTGCCGGTCGCCTGCAGCATGCGCTCAAACAGGATCGCCATGAAAATGCCCTGGCTGAAGATCGTGACGGTGGAAAGGTAGCTTTCGCCGAGCTCGCGGATCGCCGCCGCGTTCTGCAGGTTGTGCGATACCAGGGCGCCCAGCAGCGTCGGCGTCAGGAACAGCCCGACCAGCATGAACAGGCAGCACCCGGCTGCCTCGATCAGCAGACCGTTCCATGCCGTGCGGCGCGCCTCCGCGCGCAGCCCGGCCCCCAGCTTGCGGCTCAGCAGGCTGCTGATGCCCACGCCCATGCCCGTGCTGAGCGCGATCATCAGCATCTGGATGGGATAGGCCAGCGAAACGGCGGTCAGCGCGTTGGGGTTGTACCGGGCGACAAAAATGCTGTCCACCACATTGTACAGCGCCTGCACGATCATGCTGACCATGATCGGCACGCTGACCTTGGGCACCAGCTGGTTCATGGGCATTTCGCCCAGCATACGGGAGCGTTCTGATTGCTGCATGTGTTCCTCCAGGCAGGCTTCACGGCGTTCGGCGGCGCGTCAGGCCGCAGACGCTTCCATTATATCAGCTTTTGACGAAAGTACAAGGGAGAAGTTATTGTTACAAATTTTTGTCGGAATTGTTACAAAGTTATTTACAATCCTTGTCGAAATTTGGTATAATGGGGCTGGGCACTAACGAGCGCCCAAAGGACGGAGGATGAGGAAATGAGCGCGAAACGCAATCACTATACATCGACCCCGCTGATGCGGATGGACAAAAAGCCCCAGAGCGTGGAGTGGGAGGAGGCCCCGGTCGTCCTGGAGCAGGAGACGCAGCGCGTGCGGCATTACCGCGTGCTGCAGATCATCATGCTGGTGCTGCTGCCCATCGCGTTTGTGGTCACCCTGGCGCTGGGGAAGGTATCGCTGAGCTGGGGGTATGTGGGCGTCAGCCTGCTGTTCGTGCTGCTGATGTGGCTGCTGCGCGCCTTCGCGCAGAGCGCCCGGGCCAAGCTGACGCTGATCTATGTCCTCGCGGCGGCGGTGGTCGTCGTGCGCCTGATCGTCAGCACGCCCGGCTCGGTGACGCAGCGCGTCGTCAGCCGGGTCGATTCCAGCGCCATCTTCAACACCGGCAGCGCGCTGGATACGCCGACCCTGGCCGACATCGGCGAGACGGAGGCCGAGCCGACGCCCGAGCCGGAGGCATCAGAAGCGCCGATTTCCGCGGCGCAGATGCGCCTGGAGGAGTTCATGAGCTACTGGTCCATGAACGACACCGACAGCATGGTCGCGATGTGCAACCCCTCCTGGGTGGATAAAGAGGAAAACCCCAAGGCGGTCCTGTTCCCCAAGGTCGGCATGTTCTTCCCTACCAGCTACTATGTGGAGCGCGTAGACGGCAGCAATACCGACTCCTCGCGCGCCATCATGATCGTGGCCAACATCACCAACAGCGACGGCAGCACCACGTCCAAACGCTACCAGATCATGATGCTGCGCTCGAACGATGTGTGGTATATCGACCCCAACTCCCTGAACAGCATCGGCACCGTGACCGCGGACGATCCCCAGCCCCTGGAGCAGATCAGCTCCATCCTTACCGACGCGACCCCGGCCCCGACCGTTGCGCCGACGGTCAATCCGCAGATGATGCTGTACTATAACCCTGACGGTGGGTCGTACTATCACGCTGATGCGTACTGCACGTCGGTCAAAAACCGCAATTATGTGCCGCTGCAGGGCACCTTCACCTACTCCCAGCTGGACGACGCGAAATACCGCACCCTGAACCGCTGCAGCACCTGCCACGCCCCGGAGCGCTTCATTCCCGTCAACTGACAGGGCGCCGCGCTGCCCGCCGGAGGCCGGTCCGCGGATTTGGAAAAAAAGTTTCCGTTTTTGACAAAAAAGGGTTGACAGGCATCCGGGAATATGCTATACTGATCACGAACCAGAGGAAAGAGGTTCAACAAAGCTCCGGACGGAGCGGAAGGGGGCGATTCCAATGTACAATGAAGAAGCACACCCGGTATCGCCTGTGTTGGCTGCCAAGTGATCTGTATGCGCCCATGAATGTCCCGGCGATCGAGAACGAATCGTAAGAACAGGGCACACGTATTCATCAGACAAGGGCCGACATACCAAGCAGCAGGACAGGCAAAATGCGCCGCATCGTTTCAGACGGCACATGACAGGATGGCGAAACGGCTCAATTGACGTCCCATCCACGACGAACGAACAGCCACACGGCAAGGAACGGCACACGATCATCCCCAGTCAGATACATAAAGGTCGTGAATCCGCCGCAGACCTGAATTTCCTCAATCGGACAGAAACAATTAAAGGCTTAGTTTCAGAGGAAAGTGCCCTGCGCCTTCACAGATTCGTCGGACAACTGAATAAACCGATACTGCCCTCCCGGATTCCGGGAGGGTTTTGGTGTATCCGGCCTATTGAATCCCGCGCGGGATTGCGGTATACTGTGGGTATCTTCAGGATCACAGGAGGCCCTGCCATGAAAGTGATCGACATGATCCGCAGCGAACGGCTGACGCTGTCCTTTGAGGTGTTTCCACCCAAGGACAGCCATTCCTTCGACAGCGTGATGAGCGCGACGGACGCCATCGCGCGGCTCAGGCCGCTGTTCGTGTCCGTCACCTACGGCGCGGGCGGCAGCGGCAGCCGGTATACTGTGGAAATCTCCAGGCGGCTGCGCAAGCAGGACGGCATCGAGATTCTCTCGCACCTGACCTGCGTCGGCGCGAGCCGGGAGGACGTGCGCGGCTACCTGTCCGCGCTGCGGGGAAACGGCATCACCAATATCATGGCCCTGCGCGGCGACCTTCCGTCCGGCATGGATCCCGCGGCGATGCGGGACAGCGCCTTTCCCCACGCGGCGGACCTGATCCGGGAAATCAAGGCCGCGGGCGATTTCTGCGTCGGCGCGGCCTGCTATCCGGAAAAGCATCCGGAAAGCGCGAACCAGGCGGAGGACCTGCGCTATCTGCGGGAAAAGGTGGATGCCGGCGCGGATTTCCTGACCACGCAGATGTTTTTTGACAACAACGTGCTGTACAATTTTTTGTATAAGTTGCGGGAGGCGGGCGTCACCGCGCCGGTGGTGCCCGGCATCATGCCGATCACCAGCGAGCGCCAGGTCCGCCGCGCGCAGACGCTGTCCGGCTGCTTCCTGCCCCGGCGCTTCATCAACCTGGTCGACCGTTTCGGCCATTCGCCGGAGGCCATGACGCAGGCGGGCATCATCTACGCCACCGACCAGATCATCGACCTGTACGCCAACGGCATCCGCCATGTGCACGTGTACACGATGAACAGGCCCGACGTCGCCGAGGCCATCCAGCGCAACCTGTTTCCCCTGCTGTGGAAGGCGTTCTGAGGCGGCCGGATGGTTCTGAACGTCTTGTCAGCCGGCGCCGGTTGCGGTATAATACGCGCGTTGGGGTCTGCCTGACAAATCAACATTGGAGGTAACGGCGTGAACATTGTATGTCTTGATCTTGAAGGCGTTCTCGTGCCGGAAATCTGGATCGCGTTTTCCCAGGCGAGCGGCATTCCGGAGCTCAGGCGGACCACGCGGGACGAGCCGGATTACAATAAGCTGATGAACTGGCGCATCGGGATCCTCGCAGAGCATGGCCTGGGGCTGAAGGAAATCCGTCAGACCATTGAAAAAATCGACCCGATGCCCGGCGCGCGGGAATTCCTGGACCGGCTGCGGGCGCAGACGCAGGTCATCATCCTGAGCGATACCTTCACCCAGTTCGCGGCGCCGCTCATGAAAAAGCTCGGCTGGCCGACCATCTTCTGCAACACCCTGGAGGTCGCACCGGACGGAAAAGTGACCGGCTTCAGAATGCGGTGCGAGCAATCCAAGCTCAGCACCGTCAGGGCGCTGCAGTCCGTCGGATTCGAGACCATCGCCGCGGGCGACAGCTATAACGATCTCGGCATGATCCAGGCCAGCAAGGCGGGCTTTTTGTTCCGCTCCACCGAGCAGATCCGCCGCGATCACCCCGAGCTGCCCGCGTTTGAGGAATATGACGAGCTGTATGAGGCAATCCTCCGGCAGCTGTGATCCGTCCGGCCCGGGGACGGGAAAAACACGAAATATGCACATTTTGACAAATTCGGCCTGCGCTGGCAGTTGCGCAAGCCGTTTTTTTGCGGTACAATAACGGCTGATCGCTTTTGATTGAACGGGCGGTCGGAACTGGAGGAATAGCAGATGGAAAGAGTCTACAATTTTGCGCCGGGTCCGGCAATGCTGCCTCAGCAGGCGCTGGAAACCGCGGCGGCGGAAATGCTGAGCTATCAGGGCACCGGGATGTCCGTGATGGAAATGAGCCATCGTTCCAAGGGCTATCAGGCGATCTTTGACGAGGCGATCGCGCTGCTTCGCGAACTGATGCATATTCCCGAAAACTACACGGTGCTGCTGCTGCAGGGCGGCGCGACCGGCCAGTTTGCGGCGGTGCCGCTCAACCTGCTCAAGAAAACCGCGGATTACGCGGACACGGGCAATTTCGCGCACGGCGCGCTGACCCAGGCGAAGGCCTATGGCGACATCCGCTGCGCGGCTTCCTCTCGGGAGGACAATTACACCCATATTCCGGAAATCACGCTGAGTATGGTCAACCCGGAGGCGGATTATTTCTACATCTGCACCAACAACACCATTTTCGGCACGCGCTACCCCGCGATCCCGCAGACGGGCAGCGTGCCGCTGGTCGCCGACATGTCCAGCAATATCCTTTCCGAGCCGTATGACGTCAGCCGCTTCGGCGTGATCTTCGCCGGCGCGCAGAAAAACATCGGTCCCGCGGGCCTCACGGTGGTCATCGTGCGCAATGACCTGCTCGGTTCGCCCTCGCCGCTGTGCCCGAAGGTGTTCAACTGGACGCTCCAGGCGGAGAAGGGCTCCATGCTGAACACGCCGCCGACCTATTCGGTGTACATGATGGGCCTGTGCCTCAAGTGGCTGCGGTCGCAGGGCGGCGTGGAGGCCATCGAGCAGGTCAACATCGAAAAGGCGCGCATCCTGTACGATACCCTGGACGCCAGCGCCTTCTACCGCCCGACCGCGGAGAAGGGCAGCCGCTCGCGGATGAACGTGACCTTTACGACCCCCAGCCCCGAGCTGGACGCGAAGTTCGTCAGCGAGGCCGCGAAGGCGGGTCTGGTCAGCCTGAAGGGCCACCGCCTGGTCGGCGGCCTGCGCGCCAGCATCTACAACGCCATGCCCATCGAAGGCGTCGTGGCGCTGTGCGAGTTCATGAAAGGGTTTGAAAAGGAGAACGCCTGATGGTCAAGATCAAAACGCTGAACCCCATTTCTCCCGTTTACCGCGATATCCTGGCGGGCGACAGGTACCTGGTCAGCCCCGAGGCGGAGCAGGCGGACGCGGTCATCGTCCGCAGCGCGGACATGCTGAGCCTGCCCATCGAGGACAGCTGGCTGTGCGTCGGCCGCGCGGGCGTGGGCGTGAACAACATCCCGCTGGATCAAATGGCCGAAAAGGGCGTAGTGGTCTTCAACACGCCCGGCGCGAACGCCAACGCTGTCAAGGAACTGGTGGTGGCCGGCCTGCTGCTGGGCTCCCGCCGCATTTCCGAGGGCATCCGCTGGACGCTGGACAACGCGGACGATCCCGAGCTGGGCAAGCTGGTCGAAAAGAGCAAGAAGCAGTTTGTCGGCCCCGAGCTCAAGGGAAAGACCCTGGGCGTTATCGGTTTGGGCGCGATCGGCGTGCTGGTGGCCAACGCCGGCGCGTCCCTGGGCATGAAGGTGCTCGGCTATGACCCCTACATCTCCGTGGACCACGCCTGGAGCCTTTCCCGCTCCGTCAAGCACTCCACCGACGTGAGCGAGGTGCTGCGCGAGTCCGATTACGTGACCCTGCACATCCCGCTGACCGACGGCACCCGCCGGATGATCGACGACGCGGCCATCGAGCAGATGAAGCACGGCGCCGCGCTGCTGAACTTTGCCCGCGACGCCCTGGTGGACAACCAGGCCCTGGCGGACGGTCTGAACAGCGGAAAGCTGCGCGCCTACATCTCCGATTTCCCTGTCCCGGAGCTGATGCACGTCAAGAACACCGTATTCCTGCCTCACCTGGGCGCTTCCACCCCGGAGAGCGAGGACAACTGCGTGCGCATGATCGCCGAGCAGATCGAAGCGTACCTGCTCAGGGGCGAGATCGTGAACAGCGTCAATTACCCCGGCTGCAAGCTCGGCGCTGTGACCATGCCGCGCCTGACCGTGCTGCACCAGAACGTCCCGAACGTCATCGGCCCCATCACCGGCGCACTGGCGGAGGCGGGCCTGAACATCGAAAACATGGTCAACCAGTCCCGCGGCGCCTATGCTTACACCGTGCTCGACCTGAGCGACAAGCCAAGCCCCGCGACGCTGTCGGCCATCGGGGACCTGGACGCGGTATACCGCGTGCGCCTGCTGATGCCGTAACCTTTTTGAGCTGATTCACCGGGGCTGTTTTGCCGAAAAGCAACAGCCCCTTTTCCTGCGAATGGAGGGCTGCTTATGCGCGCGGTCGTACAGCGCGTCGTCACCGCCTGCGTCACGTCCGAAGGCGAGGAATCCGGCCGCATCGGGGCCGGGCTCTGCGTGCTGCTGGGCGTAGAGGCGGGCGATACCGAGGCCGATGCCAGATATATGGCCAATAAGCTGGTCAAGCTGCGCATCTTTGAGGACGAACACGAAAAAATGAACCGCTCCGTGATCGACGTCGGCGGAGCAATCCTGTGCGTCAGCCAGTTTACCCTGCTGGGCGACGCCCGGGGACAGAACCGGCCCGGCTTCACGGCCGCCGAGCGTCCCGAAGAGGCCAACCGGCTGTACGGACTGACCTGCGGGCTGATCCGCGAGGCGGGCGTGCCGGTGGAGACCGGCGTTTTCCGCACGCATATGCAGGTCTCCCTGGTCAACGACGGGCCAGTCACCATCCTGCTGGACAGCAGGAAGACCTTCTGATCCATTTCCCCCAAAAAGGACCTGTATGAACAGAGAACTGAAACTCGCGCTGCATTACCTGCGCCGCTACTGGTGGCAATACCTGCTCGGCATCCTGGCCCTATTTATCGTGGACAGGGTGAACGCGGGCGTGCCGCTGCTGACCGGCGAGCTGATCGACGGACTCACCCACCGGTCGGAGACGGGCTTTGGGCTGGGGGACATCAGGGCCATCGTGCTTCGCCTGCTGGGCATGGGCGCGGTCATCGCCCTGGGCCGCTTCGGGTGGCGGTACTTCCTGTTCGGGTCCGCGCGCTCCGTGGAGCGCGATCTGCGGCGGGACATGTTCGCGCACCTCGAAGCCCTGTCCATGGGCTACTTTAACGAGCACAAAACCGGCGACCTGATGGCGCACTTCACCAACGACCTGATGTCCGTGCGCAAGCTGCTGGGCATGACGGTGATCACCATTTTCGACGCGAGCGTCATGCTGGTCCTGGTACTGTGGAACATGATCGCCTATGTCGACGCGCGCCTGACCCTGACGGCCGTTTCGCCCATGATCGTCATTGTGGTCGGGAACGTATTCTTCGGCAAGCATATGCACCGCCGCTTCCTGAAAAAGCAGGAGGCGTTTTCCGCGCTCACCGATCAGGCGCAGGAATCCATCAGCGGGATCCGGGTCATCAAGGCCTTCGTGCAGGAGATGGCGCAGCTGAAGGCCTTCGCCAGGGTCAATGCCGAAAACCGCGAGAAGAACCTGAGCGTGGTGCGTCTGGTCGCTATCGCCATCCCTGTCCTGGAGCTGATTATCGGCCTGAGCCTGCTGGCCACGCTGCTGTACGGCGGCAGGCTCGCCATCTATGGAGAGATTACGCCCGGCCAGTTCGTGGCCTTCAACAGCTATGTGGGCATGCTGGTCTGGCCGATGATCGCGGTGGGCGAGGCGGTTTCCTCCGTGTCGCAGGGCATGGCGTCCCTGAAGCGCATCCGCGCGATCCTGGACGAGCGGCCCGACATCCGCGACGAGGGCGATCTCGCCATCACCGCGCTGGCCGGCGAGATCAGGCTGGACCGCCTGACCTTCGCCTATCCCGGCGCGGAGGCGAGGCCCGCGCTCAGGGAGATCTCCGTCCACGTGAAGGCCGGCGAGACGCTGGCGATCATCGGCCGCACCGGCAGCGGCAAGACCACGCTGGCGAGCCTGCTGACCCGCCTGTGGGACACCGAACGCGCCGATATGCTGACCATCGACGGACACCCCCTCAGGACGATCCCGCTGGCCGTGCTGCGGCGCGATATCGCCTATGTGCCGCAGGACAGCTTTTTATTCAGCGACACGGTGGAGCGCAACATCGCCTTCGCCTGCGAACACGCCGCGCATGACGATGTGGTGCGCGCCGCCCGGGCCGCGGAGGTGCACGAGAACATCCTCGAATTCCCCGATGGCTACGAAACGGTCGTGGGCGAGCGCGGCGTCACGGTGTCCGGCGGACAGAAGCAGCGCATCTCCATCGCCCGCGCGCTGATGAAGGACGCCCCGATCCTGCTGCTGGATGACGCCCTGTCCGCCGTGGATACGGACACGGAGGAGAGGATCATGGCCAACCTGCGGGCGTTTGGACAGCACCGCACCACCGTGATCATCGCGCACCGCATCTCCACCATCCAGCACGCGGATCACGTGCTGGTGCTGGACGACGGGCGCTGCGCCGAGTACGGCACGCACGCGGAGCTGCTGGCCCTGGGCGGCCTGTACCGCTCGATCTATGACAAGCAGCAGCTGGAAAAGCAGTTCCAGGAGGAGCACCCGGCGGACGACCCCGCCGCCCCGAAGGGAGGCGAGGCGCGTGAATGAGGAAAAGCGGCGTCGGCGCCCTGGCGCCAGGCTGAGCGCGCTGTGGCAGGCCCGCGACGACCGGGACGCCGCCGAGATCCACTACGAGGGCAGCGCCATCCGCCGCATCCTGCGTTATATGAAGCCGCACAGGGCGACCTTCTGCGTGTGCCTGCTGCTGGTGCTGCTGGCCACCGGGCTCGAAATCTGGCGGCCCATCATCATCGGCGACGCGATCGACGAGTTTATCACCGGCCAGACCAGCCAGGCCGTGCTGAGCAGCGGCCGCACCGAGTGGGCGGCGGGCGAGATGGCGGACGCGCGCTTTCGGGGCGTGCTGCTCGCCAGCGCCAAATACCTGCTGGCGCTGCTCGGCCTGTTCCTGTGCAATCGCTGCCAGTTCCTGATGATGCAGCGGATGGGCCAGGATATCATCTATGACCTGCGCAACGAGATTTTCACGCATATCGAATCCCTGACGATGCGCTTCTTCGACACGACGCCGGTCGGCAAGCTGGTGACCCGCGTCACCAACGATGTGGAGGCCATCAACGAGGTTTTCACGGATATCCTGATCAAGCTGTTCCGCAATTCGGTCAAGATCGTCGGGCTGATCATCGTCATGCTGTCCATCAACACCCGCCTGGCGCTGTACAGCTTTGTGCTGCTGCCCGTGGTCATGGCGCTGACGGTGCTCTTCCGCCTGATTTCCCGCCGGACCTACCGCATGGTGCGCACGCGCCTGACGGCCATCAACACCTACCTGAGCGAGCACCTGTCCGGCATGAAGATCATTCAGGTCTTCGGCTGCGAGGCGCAGAAGCTCAGGGAGTTCTCAGAGAAGAACGACAGTCTGTACAAAGCCGGCTTCCGGGAGATGATGGTGTTTGCCCTCTTCCGTCCGGGGCTGTATCTGCTGAGCGTCGTGGCGCTGGCCATCGTCATGTACTTTGGCGGCCAGACCGCGCTGACGGGCGCCATTACCATCGGCACGCTGTTCAAGTTCCTGCAGTATATCGGCTCCTTCTTCGAGCCCATCCAGGACCTGGCGGAGCAGTTTTCCACCCTGCAGAGCGCGATCGCGTCCTCCGAAAAAATCTTCACCCTGCTGGATACGAAGCCCCTGATCCCCCGCAATGAGCACCCGACCGTGCTGCCGGAGATCAAGGGCCGCATCGAGTTCGACCACGTATGGTTCAGCTATACGGGGGATGAGAAGGACTGGGTCCTCAGGGACGTCTCGTTTGTCATCGAGCCGGGCCAGAGCGTGGCCTTCGTCGGCGCGACCGGCGCGGGCAAAAGCTCCATCCTGAACCTGATCGGCCGCTACTACGACGTGCAGAAGGGCGCGATCCGGGTGGACGGCGTGGACATCCGCGAGATGAGCCGGGAGCAGCTGCGCGGGGCCATCGGCCAGGTGCAGCAGGACGTGTTCCTGTTCACCGGCGACATCAGCGGCAACATCCGGCTGCTGAACGGGGACATCACGGACGCGCAGGTCCGCGAGGCCGCCCGCGAGGTGAACGCCGCGCGCTTTATCGAGCGCCTGCCCCACGGCTACGCCGAACGCGTGACCGAGCGCGGCGCGACCTACTCCGCCGGCCAGCGCCAGCTGCTGTCCTTCGCCCGCACCCTGGCTTACGCGCCGAAGATCCTGATCCTGGACGAGGCGACCTCCAATATCGATACCGAGACCGAGCAGTGGATCAAGGAGGCGGTGCACCGCCTGATGCAGGGCCGTACGGCCATCATGGTTGCGCACCGCCTGTCCACCATTCAGGACTGCGACCGGATCATGGTCATGCACCACGGCCGCCTGCGCGAAAGCGGCACCCACCAGGAGCTGCTCAGCCAGAACGGCATTTACAAACGGCTGTATGAATTGCAGCTGGAATGAAAGGGTTCCGTCAATGACACAAAAACAGCGCAGCCTGATCGGGGGCATTTCCCTGCTGGGCATGGCGGGCATCATCTGCAAGGTGGTCGGCGTGCTGTACCGCATCCCGCTGGCGGGCAGTATCGGGCCGGCGGGCATGGGCATCTACCAGCAGGTGTACCCGTCCTATAATCTGATGCTGACCATCGCCTCGGCGGGCATCCCTGTGGCGATCTCGCGCACGGTCGCCTCCTGCCTGGCGCGCAACGACGTGCGCAACGCGCGGCGCGTATTCCGCGCGTCCGCCATCATGCTGACCGGGCTGGGCGTGGTCATGTCCGCCATCATGCTGACCTTCAGCCGCCAGTTTGCCAGCGCGGCCGGCACCCCGGAATCCGCGCTGAGCTTCATGAGCATCGCGCCGAGTCTCTTTTTGGTCTGCGCCATGAGCGCGTTCCGCGGCGAAATGCAGGGCAGGCGGCGCATGGCGCCGACCGCCGTGTCCCAGCTGATCGAGCAGGTGGGCAAGGTGTTCATCGCGCTGCCGCTGGCCTCCCACATGTACGCCACCGGCGAAACCTATATGGATTGCTGCGCGCGCGGTGCGGCGGGCGCGCTGATCGGCACCTCCTGCGCCGAGGGCGTCGCCCTGCTGTTCATGATGGCGTGCCACTTCCTTTCAGGAAAGGAGCTGGCCGCCATCCCCCAGAACGAGAACATCCCCGTATCCTCCTACCGCAGCATCTGCGCCAATATCATCGGCATTTCCATCCCGATCAGCATCGGCGCGTGCATCGTGCCGCTGGCGAATACGATCGACAGCTATATGCTGGTCAACATCATGAAGGGCTACCTGCCGGACAACGACGCGCTGATCCGCTATGGCGTCTATTCAGGACTGGTGCTGCCGCTGATCAACGTGCCGACGGCGCTGGCAATGGCCATGAGCATCAACCTGGTCCCGGCCATCGCGACCGGCGTCGCGCTGAGGGACCAGGACCACATCCGCCGCGAGAGCGCGACGGGCCTCCGCTTTGCCTCGCTGATCGGGCTGCCGTGCTCGGTGGGCATGAGTATGCTGGCCGAGCCCATCCTGTCGGTGCTCTACCTGGGCTCGGGACGGTATACGGCGGAGCAGATCCACCTGGGCGGCGAGCTGCTGACCTTCTCGGCGCTGACCATTATCCTGTTCACGCAGGTGCAGGCGACCAGCGGCATCCTGCAGGGGCTCAGGAAGCAGCGCATTCCTATGTACACCCTGCTCGCGGGCGTGGTGATGAAGGTCGCGCTGAATTACACCCTGGTGCGCATTCCGGGCTTCGATATCCACGGCGCGCCGCTGGCGTCGCTGCTGTGCTATACGGTCAGCATGGTGCCCAACCTGTACTGTGTCAGCAAGTACAGCGGCCTGAGGCTGTCGGTGGGCGACCTGCTGCTGCGGCCCGGCCTGGCGACCGCGGTGATGGCGCTGACCGTGTTCGGCATGCGCCAGCTGATCGGGCCGGAGAAGCTTTCTCATTCCCTGCCGGCGGTGCTGCTGGTCATCCTGCTGGCCGCCTGCGTCTACCTGGTCAGCGCGCTGCTGACCCACGCCATCCACCGCGAGGACATCCCGGCGCGGATCCGCCGGCGGATCGGCATGTAACCCGGAACGCGCCTGTTCAGTCTGCGACTGCATAGTTACCCCGGACGACGATTCACCGCGCGAATTACATCATCAGGAGGCATCGCCATGTCAGAGATCATCGTTCAAAACGGTCTGTTTCATTTGCGCAACGGGCGGATGAGCTACTTTTTCCGCCTGACCGGCGACGGACTGCCGGCGCACGTATACTGGGGCGAACGGCTGGAACGCCTGGATTCCCCGCTGGACCGGCTGTTTTTTGAAAGCCGGGAGTCGGATTACTGTCACAACACGCTCGAGCTGGAAAAGCTTCCGCAGGAATACCCGACCTGGGGGCACGGCGACCTGCGCCGCGGCGCGCTGGAGGTGACCGCGGCGGACGGGAGCACCGCCGTGGATCTCTGCTGCGAAGGCTACAGCATCACGGCGGAAAAGCCGACACTGGCGGGGCTGCCCGCGACGTTTGACCGTGAGGGCGGCAGCCGCACGCTGAGCGTCGCGTACGCGGACGCCGTGACCGGCCTGCGGGTGACGCTCCTGTACACGGTATTTGATGACTGCGATGTGATCGCGCGCAGCGCGCGGGTAGAGAACGCTGGTCCGCGCGCGGTCAGCCTGGAGCGCGTGATGAGCGCCAGCGTGGATTTGATCGACGACCGCTGGGAGCTGATCACCCTGTCCGGCGCGTGGGCGCGGGAGCGGATGATCGACCGCCGCCCGCTGAAGCCCGGCTTCCAGGGCGTGGACAGCGCGCGCGGCGCGAGCAGCGCGCAGAATAACCCCTTCATGGCGCTGGTGCGGCCGGGCACGGATGAATTCCGGGGCGAGGCGTACGGGTTCGCCCTGATGTACAGCGGCAATTTCACCGCGCTGGCGGAGGTGGGCATGTACCGCATGACGCGCGCGCAGATCGGGCTGAACGATGCGCATTTCCGCTGGCTGCTGGAGCCGGGGGAGACGTTCACCGCGCCGGAGGCGCTGCTCGCCTGGTCGAACACGGGCCTGAACGGCATGAGCGCGCAGTACCACACGCTGGTGCGCCGGCACGTCGTCCGCGGACGGTACGCGCAGGCGCAGCGCCCCTTCCTGCTCAACAACTGGGAAGCGACCACCTTCAATTTTGACGAGGAGAAGATCCTGCAGATCGCCCGGCGGGGCCGGGAAGCGGGGCTGGAAATGTTTGTCCTGGACGACGGCTGGTTCGGCCACCGGGATGACGACCATTCCTCGCTGGGGGACTGGACGGTCAACCTGAAAAAGCTCCCCCACGGCATGAACGGCCTGGCTGACCGCATTCACTGGATGGGGCTCAAATTCGGGCTGTGGTTCGAGCCGGAAATGGTCTCCCCGGATTCCGAGCTGTACCGCGCGCATCCGGACTGGTGCCTGCACCAGCCGGACCGGACGCGGACGGAGGGCCGCTGGCAGCTCACGCTGGACATGAGCCGCGCCGACGTGTGCGAATATGTCGAAAACGCAGTCGCCGCCATCCTGGACAGCGCCGCCATCGACTATGTCAAGTGGGATATGAACCGCGATATGTCGCCGGTCGGCTCCGCGCTGCTGCCGCCCGAACGCCAGGCGGAGACCGCGCACCGCTACATGCTGGGCCTGTACAGCGTGCTGGAGCACCTGACCGCGCGGTTCCCGAACGTGCTGTTTGAAAGCTGCGCCTCCGGCGGCAACCGCTTCGACCTGGGCATGATGTATTATATGCCCCAGGCCTGGTGCTCGGACAATACCGACGCGGGCTCGCGCGTGCTCATCCAGTACGGCACGTCGCTGGTTTTCCCGCAGTCCACGATGGGCGCGCACGTCAGCCACGCGCCGAACTGGCAAACCGGCCGCATGAGTCCGCTCCGCACGCGCGTGGACGTCGCGATGTGGGGGACCTTCGGCTATGAAATGGACCTCGCGGAGCTGGACGCGGACCAGCTCGCCGAGACCCGCGCGGATATCGCCTGGGTCAAGGCGCACAGGGACCTGCTGCTGTATGGCGATAGCATCCGCCTGCTCAGCCCCTTCGAGGGGGATACGGCGGCGTGGATGGTCGTCGCTCCGGACCGCTCCGCCGCAGTCGTGACGGCGGTCCGCCTGCTGGCGCACGCCAACGAGCGCCGCGAGCGCCTGCGCCTGGCCGGGCTGGCCCCGGAAACGCGCTACCGCGTGGAAGAGCTGGACGTCGTCCTGACCGGGCAGGAGCTGATGCGCTTCGGCCTCCCGCTGCGCTTCGCCCCGGGCGATGACCAGTCGCTCAGGTTCACGCTGGTGGCGGAGCAGGGTGGCGATTCATGTCAATAAAATGGCAAGGGCAACAATTTTATCAGTGAAGGCAGGATTTTTTCACAGACTGTCGAAATATGTCATGACAGCTGAGTCTGACGGGCGGGTCCGGATGGCCAAAATGCCGGACTGTCGGGAGGTTTCAGTCCCCCTTTTTCAAGCGGTTCCGATGCGAACGGTGCCGAAATACGGACGAAGGAAAAACATTGCATGGAACGCTCAGAACATCGCCCGCGGCTTTCAGACATAGCGGAAGAAGAAATCCTTTACCGGATCCGCAGCGGCGAGCTTGCCGTCGGTTCGCGCCTCCCCAGCGAGCCTGATCTGGCGCAGCAAATGGGCATCAGCCGCGGCATCCTGCGCGAGGCGCTGACCGCGCTGCAGACCCGCGGCTACATCACGCGCACCCCGCGCGGCGGATCGCATATCGCCATGCCGGATGAAAGCGCCATGAGCAACAGTCTGGCGCATAACCTGATGCAGGCCTCCCTGGCGGACCTGATGGAGATCCGCGAGGCGGTGGAGCTGCATGCCGTCAGGGCGCTGGCGCTCCGCGTGACGGAGGCGGACCTGGCCCGGCTGAACGAGCTGGCGCTGTTTGATGAGGAGTATTCCGTCTACAGCTGCCGCGACTTCCACTATCATCTGGTGGAAATGTCGGGCATCCGCCTGCTGCCGCAGTATATTGATTTTTATTTCGACCGTTTCCGCGCGCTGGCGGATCCGGCGCTCATGTCTGTTAAGCGCAAAAACCTGGATCAGGACTACGCGCGCATCCTCGACGCGCTGGCGCATCACAACGTTCGCGCCGCCGTCACCGCGATGCGCCGGTATTTCCGCAACGAACGGAAGCATTACCAGCTCTGATCCGAGCGTCAGCCGATCACTCCGCTACAAGCAAACCGGCGCGGACGATGTCCGCGCCGGCGTGTTTTTATGCTTGCTTTTTGGGCGGAGGCAGCTGCCGGTAGCTGCGCACAAAGTAGGCCAGCTCCGCGAGGCCGGTGATGGTCCAGCTGCAGATGTACAGCAGGTACAGCGACAGGATGGTGTGAAAGCGCGCGAACACCGTGTACACCCAGAAAATCCGGAAAACGCACGAGCCGAGGACGACGATGACCGTGGGCACCAGGCTTTTGCCGATGCCCCGGGAAGCGGCGATGGTGCAGTCCATCAGCGCGGAAAACGCGTAGGAGCAGCCCATGATCCTGAGCCGGATCAGCCCGGCCTCCGCCACGGCGGCGTCTCCGGTGAACAGGGACAGGAATGTGCGGCCAAAGATCACCAGCGCCGCGCTCATCACCGCAGCGATGCCAAAGGACAGGCCGAGGCAGATCAGGTAGCTTTTTTTTACGCGCGGGCGCTGGCCGGCGCCCTCGTTCTGGCTCATGAAGCTGGCGCAGGCGACATAGACGGCGGCCATTACGTCGTAGACCAGGGCGTCCGCGTTCGCGGCGGCGGCATTGCCCTCCACCATGACCGCGTCGAATGAGTTGACCGCCCCCTGGATAAACAGGTTGGCGATGGCGAAGATGGCGTTCTGCAGCCCGGACGGGATGGAGATGCTGAGCACCTGGCGGCACTTGCCGGGGTTCAGCCGCAGCCGGCGTCGGGTGAGCCGCAGCGCGTCGTGGCGGCGCGTCAGCGACAGCAGGATGAGCGCCGCGGACGCGTACTGCGCGATGACCGAGGCCAGCGCGACGCCTGCTTCCGCCATTCCGCAGCCGATCACGAAGACCAGGTTCAGCGCGACGTTCAGCACGCCCGCGATCGACAGGAAGATCAGCGGCCGACGCGTGTCCCCGGACGCCGACAGGACGCCGTTGCCGAAATTGAAGACCGCCATCGCGGGCATGCCCAGCAGGTACAGCTGCAGATAGCGGACCGCGCCGTCCAGCAGCACGTCCTTGGTGCCCAGCAGCCGCAGCAGGCCCGGCGTGGCGAGCACGCCGCACGCGGTCAGAAGCGCGCCGGACAGCGTGAGCAGGAGCGCGGAGGTGTGGACCGTTTCCGAAACGTCGCGCAGCTGTTCCGCGCCAAGGTAGCGCGCCACGGTCACGTTGACCCCGCTGCCCATGCCGATCAGGAAGCCCGTGAACAGGGAGACGAGAATGGTGGTCGAGCCGACCGCGCCGAGCGCTTCCGGCCCCGCAAAACGTCCGACCACCGCGATATCGGACATATTGAACAGCACCTGCAGCACGTTGGACAGCATCAGCGGCAAGCTGAACCGCACAATGGCCGGCAGCAGCGGCCCCTCCGTCAGGGACAGTGCCCTGCGTCCGCGGGCGGAATGAAATGATCGCTTCATTGTATATCAGCCGCGCCTCACCGGATTACCGGGATATCGACCCGCTCGGGCCAGAGCCCGGGGTCGGTGGAGTCAACGCCGTTATAGCGCTCGGGAAACAGCCCGGCCAGGGAAGCGGGCTCGCCGCCCTGCAGCAGGTGGCTGACATCGCCCGCGCTGACGCAGCGGAACTCGATCTCGCCCGGCCGCCGCTCCTGCGTGACGACGGTCGTCACCGCGCTGGTGGTCCACAGAAAGCCCTGCCACAGCGGGACGGGCGAGGTGTTGATCAGGTGCGCGAGAATGGCGGTGCCGACCGCAAAATGGCAGAACAGCATGATCGTGCCGTCGCGGTTATCCTGACAGCGGTAGACGCTGCCGTCGCGGGTGTAGCCGTGCGCGCTGAGCAGCGCGTCCAGGCCGGCTTTGGTTTCCTCCCAGACCTGCGCGACGTCGCCGTCCCTCACCAGCGGGTCCTCCACCCAGCGGTCAGGGTCGTACAGCAGGGGGTGCCGCGCCCATTCGTCCACATGGTAGTCCCAGGGAATGTGGCTCAAGCCGGTCGCGGGGTTCACAGACCGGCCGTGGAATTCCTGCAGCCAGGGCAGCGTGACCGCCGTGCGGCCGACCCTGCGCAGGGTGTAGGCCGCCGTTTCCTGCGCGCGGCCGAGCGGGGATACGTAGTACGCGTCCGCAGGGATCCGGCTGAGGCGCTCTGCGAGCAGCGCGGCCTCGCGCTTTCCCTTTTCGGTCAGCGCGTCCAGCTTGTAGTTGGGTTCGCCGTGGCGGATAATCAGAATTCTCACTTGAACACCTCTGAAAAAGAATGAGCGGCGCGAGCGCCGCCGCTATTATACAATGCGCGGGCCTTCCGCGCAACCCGGCCGCGGGGCAGAAAATTCATCCGCGTCTCAGGCAGGAAACCGGCGGTGGAATGAAGAAATGTGTATCTGGCATCGACACGGCGGATAATGCCCGGACCAGGCCGGGCGATCAGGCAAATCCTGAAGGGGGAGGACCACAGGATGAGGAAACGGATATGCTTCTGGCTGCTCGCGGCGCTCTGCGCCGGACTGCTGACGGGCTGCGGCGCGCCGGAAAAGGCGCCGGAGCCGTCACTGGTGCTGGGCTTCAGCCAGCTTGGCAGCGAAAGCTCCTTCCGGATCGGGAATACCAGGGACATCAGCGAGCAGGCGAAGGCCTACGGCGTCAGCCTGATGATGGACGATGCGAACCAGAAGCAGGAGAACCAGATCAACGCGATCCGCCGCTTTATCGCCTACCGGGTGGATGTGATCGCGTTTTCGCCCATCGTGGAGGAGGGCTGGGACAACGTGCTGGCGGAGGCGAAGCAGGCGGGGATTCCGGTGATCCTGGTCGACCGCACCGTCCAGACCGCGGACCCGGACCTGTACCTGAGCCAGATCGGCGCGGATTTTTACCGTGAGGGCGTCATGGCGGGGGAATACCTGCTGAAGAAGGCGGACGCGCTGGGCAAGGAACGCCTGCGCATCGTAGAAATCACCGGCACGGAGAATTCCACGCCCATGAAGCAGCGCCACGAGGGATTCATGGACACCATCGCCGGCGACCCGCGCATGGAGGTGCTGGAAAGCGTGAACGGCGACTTCCTGCGCAGCCGCGGCGCGGAGTGCATGCAGTACCTGCTGGACCGGTACGGCGGCGATATCGACGTGGTGTTCAGCCATAACGATGAAATGACGATGGGGGCGCTGCCAGTCATTTCACGCGCGGGCTACCGCCCGGGGCAGGACATGGTGATCATCTCCATCGACGGCGGGCAGGAAGCCATCGACATCCTGAAGACCGGGGAAATCAACTGTATCGTGGAATGTACGCCCATGCTCGGCAGCCTGCTGATGGAAGCGGCGCTGGCGGTCAAGGCGGGGCAGCCGGTGGACCGGGTGATCCACCCGGCGGAGCGCGTCTTCAGCGACGAGGATGACCTGAGCGCGCTGCCGCCCAGGGGCTACTGATATGGGCGGACAGCGTTGGAATCGCAGTATCGCCAGCCGCATCAAGGGCATGAGCCGGCGCGTCGTGCTGCTGCTGGCCGTGCCGGTCGTCGTCAGCCTGACGCTGATGCTGGTGTTTTCCGGCCGTTACGCGCGCGCCATGGCGCGCATGGGCGCGGTCGCCGCGCTGAAGCCGATGATTTCCGACGAGATCCCCGGCGCGGTATGGCAGGTGGTATCCGGCCGCCGGACACTGGACGAGAGCGGGGTGTATCCGCTGATCTCGCAGGTCAACGCGGCGATGGACGACGCCGTCCGCGAGACGGGCGAAAGCGACCGCCTGGCGATCGTCATCGCGCGGCGCACCATGGATACGCTGGCGCAGTACGTCGACCAGGTCCGCGACAACCTCGCCCGGGGCGAGCTGGTGACCGTCAACGAGGCCGTGCTCGGGGAAATCCGCGATGTGGCGGAGCTGGTGGTGAGCATGCTCAACGACTATATCACCGGCGAAATCGCCGCGGCGTCGGCCATGAGCGCGGCGCTGAACCGCACGGTGTTCATTACCGCGGCGGCGGAGGTGCTGCTGGTGCTGCTGACGCTGCTGCTGGCCGATCGCATGGCGCGGTCCACCGCGCGCTTTGTGCGCGAGCCCATCGAACGGCTGGAGAGCGTCACCGCGCGCCTGGCGGAGGGGGATATGAGCGCGCGCCTGCCGCTGACCAGCGTGCAGGAGCTGTGGAATCTGACCGGCCAGGTGAATGTGATGGCCGATAACCTGGACCACATGATGCGCCAGCGCATCCGCGACGAGCGCAGCCTGAAAAAGGCGGAGCTGCGTACCCTGCAGGCGCAGATCAACCCGCACTTCCTGTACAATACGCTGGACGCCATCGTCTGGAAGGCCGAGGCGGGGGAGCAGCGCGAGGTGATTCAGCTGACCCGCGCGCTGAGCGATTTTTTCCGGATCAGCCTGTCCTCCGGCGCGGACTGGATCCCCATCCGCCAGGAAAAGAAGCATATCACGGGCTACCTGAGCATCCAGAAGACGCGCTACCGCGACATTCTGGACTATGAAATCGACATTCCGGACAGCCTGGACGAGGGCTATATCCTCAAGCTGCTCTTGCAGCCGCTGGTGGAAAACGCGCTGTATCACGGCATCAAGTACAAGCGCGGCGGCGGTCTGATCCGCGTGACCGGCCGCGAGGAGGGCGACGGCATGATTCGCTTTACCGTCAGCGATACCGGGAAGGGGATGGACGCCGCGACGCTGGAGGCGCTGCGACGGCGGCTGTCGGAACAGCAGCCCAAGCCGGGGGAGCACGGCTTCGGCATGGTGAACGTCAACCTGCGCCTCAGGCTGTACTACGCGCAGGCGGAGGGCCTGCGCATCGAGAGCGGACCGGAGGGCACCACCGTGAGCTTCCGTGTGCCGCGCAGGACGAGGGAGGACATTGAAAATGACCAGGGTCTTTCTGGCGGATGACGAGATCGTGATCCGCGAGGGCATCCGCAGCTCGTTCCCGTGGAGCGAAACGGAATACCAGCTGGTGGGGGAAGCGCCGGACGGGGAAATGGCGCTGTCCATGATCCGGGATACGAAGCCCGACATCCTGATCACGGATATCCGGATGCCCTTCATGGACGGGCTGGAGCTGTGCCGCGCGGTGCGGCGGCTGATGCCGTGGATCGGCGTCGTGATCCTGAGCGGGTATGACGAGTTTGAGTACGCCCGCCAGGCGATCCAGCTGGGCGTCCGGGAATACCTGCTCAAGCCCATTACCGCGCAGGAGCTGCGCCAGGCGCTGGACCGTATCAGCGCGCAGCTGAAGGCGGAGCAGGAGGCGCGGCTGCAAAGCGCGCTCACCGCGCGCACGGAGGGCAGCAGCCTGTTTCTCAAGGAAAAGCTGCTCAGCACCGTGTATTCCGAGGACGCGGCGGAATCGGACGCGCCGCATGTCCTGGAGCAGCTGCGGGCGCTGGGCGTCTCTCTGTCGGCGGCGCGCTACGCGGTCGTCGACGCGGCGTTTGATCCGCGGGAGCGCGGGCTGGACGCTTTGCGGGAGCTGGCGGAAAACAGCGGCGGCAAGGCGCATGTGACCGGCAGCCGCACGGGCGGACGCACCCTGATCCTGGGTGACAGCGACCCCGATGTGGAGGAGCGCGCCTATGATTTCGCGGCCTCGGCGGCGACGGAGCTGGAGCGCATCGGGTGCCGGGACATCCGCCTGAGCATCGGCGAGACCGTGGCGGCGCCGTCGCAGATCCTGCGCAGCATGAAAAGCGCGGCGCATATCCGGCACGTCCTGGGCGATCACGCCGGCGCGCGGCCGCAGATCGTCGGCGTCCGTGACTTTGCGGATGCCGGCACGGTCAGCGCCGTCACCGCCCGGGCCAAGCTGTATATGAACGAGCACTTTTCCGACCCCGGGCTCATGCTCAGGGACGTCGCCCGCGCGGTCGGCATGAGCGAAAGCCGGTTTTCCACGGTGTTCGCGCAGGAGAGCGGAAAGACCTTCACCGAGTACCTGACCGGGCTCCGCCTGAGCCGCGCGATGGCGCTGCTCGCCCAAACGGACATGAAGACCGCGCGGATCGCGCAGGAGGCGGGCTATAACGACGCGCATTATTTCAGCCACCTGTTCAAAAAGACGCTCGGCCTCACCCCGGGCGAGTACCGCGCGCAAAATCAAAACACACCTGTGTAAAATGATTTTCATCCGCGCGGAGGGGCGGCGTGAAAATCCGAAAACAAATTGAACCGGCAGGAAAGAATCCTGCCTTTCTTTTTGCCGCGAAATGGTGTACATTATGGACAATCAGAGATCGAAGCGATCTCAGAATATTGTAAGGAGGCAATCTCTATGAAGAAACTGCTTGCTCTGGTTCTGGCGCTCACGCTGTGCATGGGCGTGATGGCGCTGGCTCACGCGGACGAGGCGATCAAGGTCGGCATCATCAACCTGGATCCGGCCGAATCCGGCTACCGCGAGGCGAACGTCAATGACCTGTATTCTGTTTTCACCGCGGAAAACGGCTATGACGCCAAGTTTGTCACCGCGCCCACCGCGGACAAGCAGCTGGAAGCCGCGAACACCTTCATCACCGAAGGCGTGGACTACATCCTCGTGTCCGCCGCCGAAACCACCGGCTGGGATGAGACCCTGGCCGCCGCGCAGGAAGCGGGCATCGGCGTGTTCCTGTTCGACCGTATGATCGACTGCTCGCCCGACCTGTACACCGCGGCCGTCGTTTCCGACATGCGCAATGAAGGCGTGACCGCCGTTGCGTGGCTGGAAAGCCTGGGCCTCGAAGAGTACAACATCCTGCACATCCAGGGCCAGCTGGGCAGCGCCGCGCAGATCGGCCGCTCCGAGCCCCTGCAGGA
>CAMNEH010000028.1 GCA_946536315.1 uncultured Clostridia bacterium | reverse complement strand
CCGCCACGTTCCCCGGGATTCAGGGCGTTTGGTCTTCAATGTGTGCAGTTGATGACGCCGGGCATCCCATGGTACGCGGTGAATTGCTGCGGTGGCGGCGCAGGCGCCGCCGCTACGGATTTCGCGATTTCTGCTGGGCTTGGCGAACTGGGGTTATCTGGAGGAAAATTTGTTCGTGTCCCCGCCCTGAGCGCGGGAAAAAATCGCCGCTTGACGGCGCTGGCGCTTCATGCTATGCTGTCTTTGCATGAAAAGAACAGCTCCGCCGCGGCCTGGCCGGGGTGGGGGAGAGGAGCAACATATGACGCGCGTCAACAGATGGACAGTCCTGATCCTGGCCCTGCTCCTGACTTTGGGAACTGCGCAGGCCGTGGCGGCGCAGGAAGAACCGGCAGTATTCATTGCCGGGGATTATAAGTACACGCTGACCGAAGACGGCAGCGCGGTGATTGTCAAGTATACAGGCCGCGAGAAAGATCTGATGATCCCTGCTGTGCTGGACGGGCATACTGTGACAGAGATCGGGGATGAAGCGTTCTTAGCTTTCGGCATGACCAGTGTGACGATTCCAGATAGCGTGATACATATAGGAATAAATCCGTTTTATTGGTGTACGAAGCTCACTCAGATTACAGTATCACTCGAACATCCTGCCTTGGCAGTCATCGATGGCGTACTGTTTAGTAAAACAGACAAACGGCTGGTGTGCTTTTCTCACGCTTTCACAGTGGAGGAATACGCCATTCCTCAGGGCGTTCAGATGATCGGTGATCAGGCGTTCCATAACTGCGATAGCCTGAAGAGTGTGGCGCTCCCCGACAGTGTGACTTTGATCGGGAGTGGGGCGTTCTGTGGCTGCGATAACCTGACGAGTGTGACGATTCCGGACAGTGTGATCATTATCGGCGATAATGCGTTCTCTTCCTGCGATAGCCTGACCAGCGTGACGATCCCCGACAGCGTGACTTCTATCGGAGATAATCCGTTTGGGGGGTGTAAAAACCTGACTCAGATTACTGTCTCGCCGAAACATCCTGCGCTGGCTGTGATCGATGGCGTGTTGTTCAGCAAGGAGGACAAACGGTTGGTGTGCTATCCTATCGCTTTCGAGGCGTCGGAATACGCTATTCCTCAGGGCGTTCAGATCATCGGGAAGCAGGCGTTTGCTTACTGCTCCAGCCTGACCAGCGTGACGATTCCTGACAGCGTGACTGTCATTGGTGAGGAGTCGTTTTACTCCTCGCGCCTGACGAGTGTGACGATTCCTAACAGCGTGACCGACATCGGCAGTAATGCGTTCTCTCTCTGCTATAGCCTGAAGAGTGTGACGATTACGGACAGTGTGACCGTTATCGGCGATAATGCGTTCTCTTACTGCAAAAGCTTGACCAGCGTGACGATCCCTGACAGCGTGACTACTATCGGGGATAATCCGTTTAAGGCTTGTAAAAATCTGACTCAGATTACTGTCTCGCCGAATCATCCGGCGCTGGCAGTCGTCGAAGGGGTACTGTTCAGCAAAGCGGACAAACGGCTGGTATGCTATCCTTGCGCATTTAGCGCTGTTGAGTATTCCATTCCCCAGGACACTCGGATCATAGGGCGCAATGCGTTTTATTCATGCACCAGCCTGACCAGCGTGACCATTCCGGAAGGCGTGACCGTTATCGGCGATAGTGCGTTTAATTCATGCACCAGCCTGACCAGCGTGACGATTCTGGATAATGCGATCACGATCGGAGATGATTCTATCTTTTCAGGTCTGACAATCCAGGGAAGTGAGACTACCATCGGTGATTTTGCGTTCTGTTTCTGCGATAATCTGACCAGCGTAACACTCCCGACCAGCGTGACCGCCATCGGAGATCTGGCGTTTTCTTCCTGCCCTCTGCTGACCCTCACTGTACCGCGCGACAGCTACGCGGCCCGGTACTGTCAGGAACAGGGCCTTTCTTACAGGTACGCGGACGCCCTGGATTGGCTCAAAGACTGATGGCTTTCGTGCCGGCGCTTGCTGGTTCAATTCAAAAAAACCAGCCAGAAGGCTGGTGAAGCAATGCCGTAGTATACCCAGTATGAACCAATTTTAAAAATTTGAGGCATGATCAAAGCCTCCTTCAGCAGCAAAGCGCATAATCAGGTGCGCGGTGCTTTCGATGACATCCCGATATCGGTTCATTTCCTGTTCGCTGAATCCATCGATTTCCTCCCATCGATAATCCGGCAGCATACAAGTTGCGTGATGAAAGCAATCCTTTTCATCCGGTTTTTCAATGTATACCTTGACCTTGCCGTCGTCCTGCGTTTCCGAATGTACAATGACCGTTCCGTCATCCAGGGTCAAAAAAGGATACATCATCTTTATCTTCCTCCCTTTCGTCAAGCACGGTTCAAAGATCGAGCGTATAGACGTCAGCGACGCTCATTGACCGTAGCCCCAATCCTTTGCCTTTGTCAGCAGGTAGTTGAAACCGTTTTTGATCAGGCACCGCGCTGAGGCGGTATTCTCAAGCAATACGTGGGCCGTGACCAGCTCGACCTTTGTACAGCGGCGGAGATGGTCGATCAGCGCGTACGCAGCTGGTGCCGAGACCTCCGCCCCATTAGGTTGACAAAAATCTGTACCCGATCGAGATGACTTTCCAGGACGGCTTGTAATCGTAGAATTCAGTCAGCCCGACCAGCGCGGCTGGCGCTGTCCGTTCATAGACGCCCTGGATGTATGCCCTGTCCTTCTGAAGGTCCATGCGCCGGAGCGTGTTCAGCGCCTCTTCAGGCGTGCCATGGCGCTCCAGGAGAAACGTGGGTTCCCGGCGGTAGACGCGCGGATCGCTCCGCAGGGCCTTCAGCCTTGCCAGATCCCGCTCGTCAAGCGCGTGGATCAGCAGTCGGTCGTTTTCAATGCGAATCGGGTCGCGGTTTATTGATATCTCTCTGAGTCAGCCTTCCGTCCCGAGCAGTCCGATCTCAGTGGCATGCTCCTTCATGCCTTCGATGCAGATTTCGGCGACATCCCTGACTTCCATCCCCAGCATCTCACAGCCCTGAAGGATCAGCGCCCGGTTGCATTTCGCGGCAAACCTCTTATCCTTGAACTTCTTCATGAAGCTCTTGATTTCCAGGTCTGTAATGCCCTTGGGGCGCATCCGCGCCGCCGCCTGAATGATGCCGGTCAGCTCATCCACGGTGAACAGACTTTTTTCCATATTGGTTTCCGGTCTGACATCGGTGCAGATGCCATATCCGTGGGAGAGGATCGCCCGGATATCCGCCTCATCGACGCCAGCCGCCCTCAGCGGTTCGGCGGTGTGCTGCAGATGCTCGTCAGGAAACTGCTCATAGTCATAATCGTGCAGCATGCCGACGGCTTGCCAATGCTCCACGTCTTCTCCGAAGTGGCGCGCCATGGCGCCCATGGAGTAGCAGACGTTCAGCGCGTGGATGATCAGATGGTCCTCATGAACCATTGTGGCGTTCAGTTCCCTGGCCCGTTCGAGTGTCAGCATGGCGTTTTCCCTCCGGTGCTTCAGATATTGATGGCTGAGGGTCGCCGCAGGTCACTGCGGCGCGCCCTGCCAGTATTTCAGGTCGATGGTGCGGTACTGCACCGCCTCCAGGATGTGCGGGGGCTGGATCTGTTCGGCCCCCTCGAGGTCGGCGATGGTCCGGGCCACCTTGATGACGCGGGTGTAGGCGCGCATGGACAGACGCAGCTTGTCCACCGCCTTCTCCAGCACGCGCGCGGCGTCGTCGGGGAGGGGGAACAGCTCGTGCACCATGCTGCCGGTTGCCTGGGCGTTGCACGTGATGGAGGTATGGCTGAAGCGCCGCAGCTGGCGCTGCCGCGCGGCCTGTACGCGCGCGCGGACAGCGGCGCTCGATTCGCTGGCGGCGGTCTGCCGGATCTCGGAGACGGGCACGGCGTCGGTTTCGACCTGCAGGTCGATCCTGTCCAGCAGCGGGCCGGAAATGCGCTCCAGATACCGGTGGATCTCGTGCTCGCTGCAGCGGCACGCGCGGACGCGGCTGCCGTAATAGCCGCAGGGGCAGGGGTTCATGGAGGCCACGAGCATGCACCGCGCCTGGTACTCCGAACGCGCGCGGACGCGGCTGACTGTGACAAAGCCGTCCTCCAGCGGCTGGCGCAGCGCCTCGAGCACAGCGCGCTGATATTCCGGCAGCTCGTCCAGGAACAGCACCCCGTTGTGCGCGAGGGAGATCTCGCCGGGGCGCGCGTCCGGCCCGCCGCCGATCAGTGCGGGCATCGATGCGGAGTGGTGGGGCGTGCGGAAGGGCCGCTGCGTGATCAGCCCCTGATTGGGCGGCAGCAGCCCGGCGACCGAGTGAATGCGCGTGACGTCGAAGGCCTCCTGCGCGGTCATTTCGGGCATGATGCCCGGCAGGCAGCGCGCGAGCATGGTTTTGCCGCTGCCTGGCACGCCGACCATCAGCAGGTTGTGCCCGCCGGCCGCGGCGATCTCCAGTGCCCGGCGCGCGCCGAGCTGCCCCTTCACGTCGCGCAGGTCATACGCGGCGGTGGGCGTGTGCCGGCGGATTTCCTCAAACGGGATCTGCTGCTGGCACAACAGGGGCTTCGTGCCGGTCAGGTGCAGCACGGCTTCGCCCAGCGACCGGGTGGGGAACACGCGGATGCCCTCGACCGCAGCGACCTCCATCGCGTTGTCCGCGGGGAGCATGACGTCCGTGATGCCCTGCGCCTGCGCCGACAGCACCAGCGGCAGAGCGCCGCGCACGCCGTTCAGCCGGCCGTCCAGCGAAAGCTCGCCCAGGAGCAGCGTGTTTCGCAGCGAATCCGGGGAAAGCTGGCGGCTGGCCGCCAGGATGGACAGCGCGATGGGCAGGTCAAACGCCGCGCCCTCCTTTTTCAGGTCGGCAGGCGCGAGGTTGACTGTGATGCTGCTGGCGGGGACCATGTACCCGGAGTTCCGGATCGCGGGGAGCACACGGTCCCTGCTTTCGCGCACGGCGGCGTCCGGCAGCCCCACGATCGAGAGGTTGGATTTCCCGCTCGCGATGTCGGTTTCCACATGCACAAGCACGCCGTCCACGCCGGACAGCGCGCAGCAAAGCGCCGATGACAGCATAGTGCGCCTCCTGTTGTTGAGTGACAGTACGGCGATATCCGGATCCGCGGCGCGGAGGACCTCCGTCGCACGGTTCGCCACCAGCAGTATACCATGTTATGACCTCCCTGGCAAGGAAAGCGCCGAGAAAAAGCGGTGTTGACGGACGGTCGGGGATCAAATATAATCTGGTCAGTTTCATCAATGCGGCGCAGGGCCGGCATCGGCCACTTCAGGCGCAGATGGGGAAGGATGGGCAGCGTGAGTGTGAATGCAAACAGCCTGCTGACGGCCGCGGCGGTCACGGCCGCCGTGTTCGTGATGGTTTTTCTGCTGCCCTGGCTCGACCGCAGGATCTGCGGCCGGCTCGGGCTCAATCTGACCGGCGGGCTCAGCAGCCATCCGCAAGCGGCCCGGCTGCTGAAGCTCCGACGGTGGATCCTGTACGGGCTGTTTGGCCTGTACCTGCTGGCGGTCGCGTGGCTGGTGTTTTTTTCGCGCCACGCGCAGACGCAGTACCTGGTCCACGTGGCGCTGTTTGAAGACCTGCGCCGTTCCGTCGTCGCGGACTTCGGATTTCTGGATTTCCTGGCCGTCCTGTGGCAGAGCGGCGCGAAGGAAGCGCTCCGGCATATTCATGTGGTCAACCCGGCGGATATTCTGCAGGTGTATATGAACATCATGCTGTTTGTGCCGATGGGGTACCTGCTGCCCTATCTGTTCGCCTGGCAGCGCGCGAGGGTGCATGTCCGGCCGGTATGCACCTGTTTTCTGATTTCATTCGTCATCGAAAACGTGCAGCTGATCACGCGGCGCGGCTTCTATGATATGGACGACCTCGTTTCCAACACGCTGGGCGGACTGGCGGGACAGCTTTTGTTCATCTCTGTCGCGTATGTGGTCACGCATCCGGACTGGCGGAAGGAACTGAAGGCCTACCGCCGCTGGAAGCGTAACGCGCGGACCAGGACGCTCTATCCGTTCGCGAAGCGGTTGAGCCTGTCCCGCACGACGCTGCTTGCCACCAACGAGGAACAGGTGTGGGATTTTTACGTCATGAAGCTCGGCTTCCGTTTGCTGAAGCAGCTGGTGCCGATGGACAGCGCGGAAACGCAGATGCTGCTGGGCATGGGCAAATCCCAGATCGAGTTCAGGTGTGTTAACCAGCCGCGCCGGCTGGAGGCGCAGGCGCTGACCATTTCCGTCCGACGGCTGACGCCGGTCATCGAGCGGCTGCGGATGAACGGCATCGCGCCGGGTCCGGTGACGACAGACCCCTATACCGGCCAGCGCTGCATCCAGTTTACCGGCCCGGACGACGTGACGGTGACCATCCTGGCAAGCGTGTAAAGCCCTTGCCAATTGCCACGGAATTGCGTATAATAATAAGAGCCGCAACGCCCGCCGCGCCGCGCGGCGCGGGGAAGATCGAACATCGTTTTGACGGAAAGGAGACATCGGTATGATTCCAACCGAGGCGAGACTGAGCCGCGCCGATATGATCCGCTGCGCGCTTTGCCACGAAGCGCCATGCGACAGCCGCTGCCACGCGCTGAAGCCCTCGACGCTGCTGCGCAGCATCTGGTTTGGCAACGAGCAGTCGGCCGCGCTGACCCTGCCGGAAAGCAACCCGTGCCTGACCTGCGAAGCGATGTGCGAACGCGCCTGCGTCCGCCCGGGCGAGGTGCCGGTGCGGGACATGATCAATCGCCTGTATTACCGCGTCCTGCCGGAGACGGAAACGCCGACGCCGCCGGACGAATCTCGTCTGGCCTGCGACCTGTGCGGCGTGCCGCTGGAAAACCCGTTCCTGCTTTCTTCGTCGGTGGTGGCCAGCACGTATGACATGTGCGCCCGCGCCTTTGAGGCGGGCTGGGGCGGCGCTTGCTTCAAAACCGTATCGACGGTGGACATTCACGAGGCCTCGCCGAGGTTTTCGGCGATTACCGGCGATAATGGCAGCCTGATCGGCTTCAAGAACATCGAACAGTTGTCCGACCACAGCGTGGCCGAAAACATGGCCATCTTCCGCCGGCTGAAGGCGGCGTATCCCCAAAAGTTCATCCTCGCTTCGATCATGGGCCAGAACGACGCCGAATGGACCGAACTGGCGCGCCTCTGTGAGGAAAACGGCGCGGACGCGGTGGAGCTGAACTTCTCCTGCCCGAACATGATGGAGGAGGGACTCGGCTCGGACATCGGCCAGGTGCCCGAGTTAGTGGAGCGGTTTACCCTGGCGGCAAAGAAAGGGTGCAGCATTCCGGTGCTGGCCAAGCTGACGCCGAACGTCGCGTCCATGGCGCCGATGGCCGAGGCCGCGAAGCGGGGCGGCGCGGACGGCATCGCGGCCATCAATACCATTAAATCCGTGGTAGGCGTCAATCCGCACACCTACGTTTCCGCGCCAGCGGTGCGCGGGCAGGGCGCCGTCGGCGGCTACAGCGGCAACGCGGTCAAGCCGATCGCACTGCGGTTCATCGCCGAGCTTGCACAGGACCCGGCGCTGCAGGGCATGCACCTGTCCGGCATGGGCGGCGTGGAAACCTGGCGCGACGCGCTGGAATTCATCCTGCTGGGCGCGGGCAGCATTCAGGTGACGACCGCCGTGATGCAGTTCGGCTACCGGATCATCGACGATCTGAAGAGCGGACTGAACCTGTACCTGGCCGAAAAGGGCTTTTCCAGCCTCCGCGACGCCATCGGCCTCGGCCTGGACAGCCTGAACCAGTCCACCGACGCCCTCGAGCGCGATACCGTGCTCTTCCCGCAATTCAATCCTGAGCGCTGCATCGGCTGCGGGCGGTGCATGATCTCGTGCCGCGACGGCGGACACCAGGCGATCACTTTGGACGAACGCCGCCGGCCCGTGCTGAACGGCAAGGCCTGCGTCGGCTGCCACCTGTGTGTCCTGGTTTGCCCTGAGCGGGCAATATCCACCGGCAGGAAACGCGTCAAACGCTGAAAGGCGGACGCGCGACTCATATTATTCTTTTCTCTTGGGGGGATTCTGATGTTGAAAAAAACGTTGAGCCTGTTGCTGCTGTTGATGCTGGTCGGCCTGGCGCTGCCCGCGTTCGCGGCCGGTCCGGTGTCGTTTGACAAGAGCGTCAGTTCCGTTTTTGAGGGCGAAACGGCGCAGACCATCCTGAACATCGGCGACGAGGCGGCTTCAGGCGTTGTGACCTATACTTCGTCCGACAAACGGATCGCGACGGTGGACGCGGCCGGCGTGGTGACCGGCATCAAAAAGGGCCAGGTCCAGATTACCGCGACCGTCAAAACCGACAAAAAGAGCTACAGGGCGTCGCTGAACTTCAGCGTGTACCGCCGCGCGGAAGCCATCGAGGTCAAGGCCGGCAAGCTGACGCCGTTCAGCGCGGACGACCCGCTCATTTCCGGGCTGCTGGCCGAACCGACGACGCTGCCCGTGCTCGCGCTGCCGCTGAAGAGCAGCGTGGAGCTGAGGACGACGGTGGAGCCGGCGACCGCCAGCAACCGCCGCGTGGTGATCACCAGCAGCAATCCTGACGTGCTGCAGGTGAAGGGCAGCACGCTCACCGCCAAAGCAGCCGGCGAAGCCGACCTGACGGTGGCGAACGAGCTGAGCCCCGAGGTGAGCGTCAGCTATCACGTGCTGGTCGTGACCCCGGTGAAAAAACTGACCTTCTCCGAAAAAATGTACACCGTGGCCGTCGGCGGCCAGAAGCAGCTGAGCGTCACCGCCGATCCGCAGGAAGCCAGCATTCCCGCCGTGACCTGGAAATCCGCCGACGAGCAGACCGCTACGGTCGATGAAAACGGCCTCGTTTCTGGTCTCAAGAAGGGTACGGCGCAGATCACCGCGACGGCGGTGGACGGCAGCGGCGTCAGGGCGACCGTCACGGTCAAGGTGGCGCAGATGGCCACGGGCGTGGCGCTGAACAAGGCCGAGCTGACGATCGACGTCGGCGCGAGGCAGCAGCTGATCGCCACGGTGACGCCCGCCAACACCAACGACAAAACCGTGATCTGGTCGTCGTCGGATGAAAAGGTGGCGACGGTCAACCAGGCGGGCCGCATCACCGCGGTCGGCGTGGGTGACTGCGATATCGTGTGCGTCAGCGAGACGACCGATACCGCCCGCGCGAGCGCCAGAGTGCACGTGCAGCAGCCGGTGACGAAGATCTCCTTCGCCGGTTCGCCGTCTGAGGTCTATCTGGGCAAAGCCCTGACCGTCGTATGGACGGTGGAGCCCGCGAACGCGACCAACCCCGCCGTGACCCTGAGCAGCAGCGACAAGCGCATCCTGACCGTGGACGAATACGGCGTCGTGACCCCGGTCAAGCGCGGTGAAGCCTATGTGATCGCGACCGCGACCGACGGCAGCGGCAAGCGCGGAAGGCTGCTGGTCAAGGTGCTGCAGCCCGTGGAAGGCGTGCATATGGAGAACCGCGTCGCGTACGTGAGCCTGGGCGAAACGGCCAGTGCGCGCGCCGTGCTCGAACCCCGGAACGCGGACAACCATAATATGTCCTGGGTCAGCGCCGACCCGTCCGTCGCGTCGGTGTCCGGCGAAAAGATCGTCGCGAAGATCCACGGTGAGGCCCGCGGCGAAACGGTCGTGACCGGTATCACCCAGGACGGCGGGTTCAACGCCAGCCTCATCGTCCGCGTCGGCGACTGGGACCGCGCGCTGAGGCTGCGGAACGTTACGATCGACGGCCGCGGGAACGTCCTGATCACTGTCCGCAACGACAGTGACCTGACCATCACGCGCGTCACCGCCACGGTCGAGTTCTTCGATGAAAGCGGCGAGCCGCTGGCGGTGAACACCAAGGACGGCTCCAACAAGGTCAACGCCATCTATCGCAGGACGCTTTCTCCTGGCAGGAATTCGTCGGAGAGCGACTGGAACTTCGTGAATTACGAGCAGCCGGCCAATGGCTTCGGCTCGTTCAAGGTCACGGTGGTCAGCTACGTGATCGACAAGGACTGGACCAAAAACATCCGTCAGCGCTATCGCCCGACTGACACGTTTGTCCTGAGATAATCCCATGCCTTCCCGCCTGCCGCGCGCGCTTCGCGCGGCAGGTTTTGCTGTTTATCTGAGCATTATCCGTGGATGATGAAGTCGCGGGATAGGATCGGGGATTTACAACGCGTGGATAATTTGGTATAATGCGCTGAACGCGCTGCTAACAGGCTGCGCAAACATGAAAGGCAGGATTGAAGCATGTTGGAAAGATTATTGGGTATCACTTCTGCAGTGGCGGAAGCGGCGGCCGGCACCGCGGCGGCGGGCACGGCGGCGGAAGGCGCTGCGGATCCTGGCACCGCGATGGCGGGCGGCGCGTCGATGATCTCCATGATCATCAGCATGGTGCTGATGGTGGCGGTGTTCTATTTTCTCCTGATCCGACCCCAGCGCAAGAAGGATAAGAAGGTCAAGGAGATGCTGGCCGCGCTCAAGCCGGGCGACCGCGTATGCACCATCGGCGGCATCTACGGGACCATCCGGAAGATCAAGGACGATACCATCACCCTGACCGTGGGCGGCGAGCAGACGGAAATGGTGCTCGCCCGCTGGGCCATCCGCAACGTGGAGGAAGTCTCCGTCGAGAACGAGGGCGAGCTGCTCGCTTAACCGGATCACCCTGCCATGGCGCAGGAAACTGCTCCGCCAATCATGCGTTGGCGGAGCGTCACTGTACAGGAGGGGAACATGCTGTTTATCGGGATCTGCGGCGCGAGCGGCTCGGGCAAGACGACGCTCGCGGAGGAACTCACGCGCGACCTGGCGGTGCCGACCACGGTCATCCACCAGGACGGGTACTATCTGGACCACCCGGACATGACCTTCGAGGAGCGCTGCCGGCTGAATTACGACGAGCCGAAAATATTCGATCACGACCTGCTGTACGAGGATATCTGCACGCTACTCGCGGGGAAAAGCATCACGCGCAAGAGCTATGATTTCACGCGGCACGCGCGCGCGGACTCCAGGGAGATCGTCACGCCCAACGAGGTGCTGATCGTGGAGGGCATCCACGCGTTTTACGATAAGCGCCTCTGCGAGAAAATGTACCTGAAGCTGTACATCAGTGTGGAGCCGGACATCTGCCTGCTCAGGCGCATTTCCCGCGACATCAAGGAAAGGGGCCGCGAGATCGACAATATCGCGGACCAGTATCTGTCCACCGTCAAACCGATGTACGACAAATATATCCGCAATTACATCCATGACGCCGACGTCATCGTGGCGCGGGGCGGAAAAAACGCGAAGATCGTCGACATCCTGGCCGGCTACGTGCGCGACCAGTTAACGCTGGATCATAAAGCTGCGGGGTTACCGGTATGAGAAAATGGCTGATCATTGCGTGCGTTACGGCGCTGCTCATGGGCGGCGCCGCTGTGGCGGAGGACGCCGCGGCGCCCGTGGACTTCGGCGACAGCCTGGCGGAGCACTTCCTGGCCTACGGCGAAGCGCCGGTCGTTACGGACATGAGCTACCTGAGCGAAAACCTGTCCATTGAAATCTCGATGACGCGGGAAAACCGCTCGGACATCTATGTCGCGGATATCTGGGTGCGCGACCTGAGCCTGCTCAGGCGCGGCTTCGGCGGCGGGCGCTATCGCAGCAAAATGCAGAAGGTGTCTACGATTGCGGCCAACGAGAACGCCATCCTGGCGCTGACGGGCGACAACGGGCACAACTTCAGCAAGGGCGTGGTGTTTGCCAACGGCGAACGCATGCGCAAAACGCAGAATAAAAAACGCGATGTCTGCCTGATCATGATGGACGGCACCATGCAGATCCTGAGCGGGGCAGAGCTCGACGCGGACAAGGTGAACGAAATCACCGGCAACGTATGGCAGAGCTTTTTGTTCGGGCCAGGACTGCTGGACGAGGAGGGGCATGCGCTGACCAAATTCCCGAACAGCGGCGTCACGCCCGCCAATCCCCGCGCGGTGATCGGATATTACGAGCCGGGACATTACTGCCTGGTGCAGGTGGATGGGCGCGGCACCAAGAGCCGGATCTCCGGGAAAAACGTGGGCTATAAGATGACGGAGCTGGCCGCGCTGATGGAAAGCCTGGGCTGCAAGGCCGCGTATAACCTGGATGGCGGACAGTCCGCGCTGATGTGGTTCAACGGCAAGGTCATATCTACGCCGTACAACGGTGGGCGCACCGTGGGTGACATCGTCTACCTGGCCGAAAAGACAGCGGACGAATGAGGGCTGCTCCTTGCGGTACTTCAGAAGGCTGATCTGGTTTGTGGCGACGCGGCTGCTGGCGCTGTGCCTGGCGCTGGGGCTGCTGATGATGGGGTTTTACCTCGCGATGAACGCCAGCAATATGTACGTCATCGTCAAGGACGGCCTGGCCAGGCGCGCGCAGACGGTGATGATGAGCGCGCCGGAGGACGACCTGGACGACTATTTTACATCGTCCTTTCTGGATACGGACGCGGCGCTCAAAATGGCGAGGGAAGGCACCTCGCCCTATCAGCTGTATTATACGGTCAACGGGTTTGACCACCGCGTGGCGCTCAGGTCCGTGTGGTGCTGGCCATGGGACGCGACCGCGACGGTGACGGTGGAGGAGCGCATCCGCGCGATCGACGGCCGGCTGAGCAACGCGGGCCGCGAGTGGGCGAACGCACTGTCTTTATCGTCGTCGCCGCCTCCCTGGACCGCCGGGCGGTACCGCGTGACCATGGTGCAGCAGAACGGACACTGGAAGATCCATACCCTCGCGTTTTTGGGGGAAATCGATGAGTAGTCTGGCGGAGATCCTGGCGCTGAATATCCCGGACGGTGAACGCAGGCCGCCGCTGCTGCTGGCGCCGATGGCGGGCGTGACGGACTGGATCGTGCGCAGCCGGTGTGAGGCGCAGGGCTGCGACGCCGCGACCACGGAGATGATCAGCGCGCAGGGGTTTTTGAGCGCGCGAAAAACAAGAAGCGCTTATCGCCGCCTGATCGCGCGCGCGCCGTTTGAGAAGCCGCTGATCGTGCAGCTGTTCGGACACGAGCCGGCGTATATGGCGGAGGCGGCGCACGTGCTGTGCCATCTGCAGCGCTACGCGGGGGTGGACATCAACATGGGCTGTCCGGCGCGTAAGGTGACCGGCAGCGGCTCAGGCAGCGCGCTGATGCTGGACGAGGTTCAGGCGGGGCGGATCATTGGCGCGGTGGTGAAGGCGTCCTTCCTGCCCGTATCGGTCAAGATGCGGCTGGGCTGGGACGAATCGCGCGTCAACGCGCCTCGCCTCGCCGCCATCGCGGAAAGCGAGGGCGCGGCCTTTGTCACCGTTCACGGGCGGACGACGCGCCAGCAGTACGCCGGCAAGGCGGACTGGGAGGCGATCCGCCGCGTCCGGGAGGCCGTGCGCATCCCCGTCGTGGCGAACGGCGACATCACGGACGGCGAGTCCGCGCTGCGCGCGCTGGCGGCGACCGGGGCTGACGCGCTCGCAATCGGGCGGGCGGCTCTGGGCAACCCGTGGGTGTTCCGCGAGGCGCGCGCCGCGTTGACCGGGCGCGCCGCGCCAAAGCCCGGGGCCATGGAGCGCATCGCGGAGGCCAGGGTCCACGCGCGCGCGCTCAGAGCCGCGCTGCCAGAGGCGCGGGCGCTGCTCGAAATGCGCAAGTTTTTTGCCTGGTATATCAAGGGCCTCCGCGGCGCGGCGGAAGCGCGCGTGCAGATCAACCGCGCGAAAACGTTTGAAGAGATCGACGGAATCCTCATGGCGCTGGCGCTGGAAAACCCTGATTGCCAGGCCGGGGGAAACATGATAGAATAGCTATGCTCCTGTCAAGTGACGGGTTTTCACCGACGGGACATGAACCGGAAGGATGGTGCTGGATGTTGAAACTGAAACGGATGCTGTGTGTACTGACGGCGGCGCTGATGCTGGCGGCCGCCCTCGTGTCGGTGGCCGGCGCGGAGGAGAGCTTTAAGAAGGGCCTGGCGTACCTGCTGAGCGGCTCGACAGTGTATGCGGACGCGCAGGGCCAGGAGCCGCTGTTCAGGGTGACGTCCGATACGGGCGTATATGTGGTCGAAAACGCGACCGGGAACGGGAAGACCCTGAAGTCCAACGATATGCTGCGCGTCGCCATCGCGCTGGAAGGCAAGGCGGACGAGCTGTACGTCTGGGCGTATGATATTTCGTACATGACCAAAAAGCAGATCAACAGCTATTCACCCGGGCGCGGCGTGGGGGTATACGGCGTGATCATCGGTAACGCGCAGACGACCGAGGCCGCGACGCCGCGGCCCCAGGTGACCCGCGACCCGAACAAAGCAACGGCCGCGCCGAAGACCACGGCTGCGCCGAAGGCGACGGAGGCGAAGCGCACAGCGACGCCCGCCAAGGCCACGGCGACGCCGAAGCCCACCCCGAAGGTTACGGCGACTCCGAAGGTCACTTCGACGCCGGAGCCCATCTATGCCGCCTTCATCGCGGCGCAGCCGGAACCGGTCACGGGTCAGCTCGGCGCGCCGGTCACCCTCAGCGTGATTGCGGAAAACGCCGTCGCGCTGCAGTGGCAGTACCAGGAGACCGGCAAGGACTGGATGAACCTGCCGAAGAACGACACCTACGCCGGGTCCGACACGGACACGATGACCTTCGTCCTCACCGAGGAGAACGCCGCGTGGCGCTATCGCTGCGTGGTGACCGGAGCGGGCAACACCCTGGTCACGGACGAGGTCGGCATCACCCTGAGCACGGCGGTGGCGGTGCTTGAGCAGCCGCAGGACGTGATCGCGGCGCTGGGGGACCTGGCGGTGCTGAAGGTACAGGCGGTCAACGCGGCTAAGTGGCAGTGGCAGCAGAGCACGGACGGCGAGACCTGGACCGACGTCGAGGGCGGCGAGGTCAACGACCGCGAGGGCAGCCTGTCAGTGCCTGTGACTGACGCCATCAAGGGCGTGCGTTTCCGCTGCGTGCTCACGGGCGTAGACGGCGATACGCTGGAAACTGAGAGCGCCAGCGTGATCACCGGCGCGGCCGCGCGGATCATCACCCAGCCGGAGGACGTTTCCGCGGCCAGCGGTACGAGCGCCATGCTGCATGTGGAGGCGGAGAACGCCGTGAGCTACCAGTGGCAGTATGACGACGGCATCAGCGGCTGGTGGGACCTCGTCGAGCGCGACGACCGCGTCGGCACGACCACAGACACCCTGACGCTGTCCGTACGTCCGACCGTGGCCAGCTTCACCTACCGCTGCGTGGTGTACGGCGTTGAAAACGAGGTCGCGACGCGCACGGTCACCATTACCATCAAATAATCTCCATCGTTGACAATCCAGCGCGGATTCGATACAATAGAGGAGGACCGCGCGTCCCCGCGCGGATGAAACTGAGGAAGGAGCATCGAACTATGATGAAGCTTGTGCTCGTTCGCCACGGCGAAAGCGAGTGGAACAAACTGAACCTGTTTACGGGCTGGACGGATGTCGATCTGAGCGAAAAGGGCCATGAGGAAGCGAAGGCTGCCGGCCGTCTGCTGAAGGCGGAGGGCTTCGACTTTGACGTCTGCTACACCTCGTACCTGAAGCGCGCCATCCATACGCTGAACCACGTGCTGGACGAAATGGACCGCGCCTGGCTGCCCGTGGTCAAGACCTGGAAGCTGAACGAGCGCCACTACGGCGCGCTGCAGGGCCTGAACAAGTCTGAAACGGCTGAGAAATACGGCGAGGAGCAGGTGAAAATCTGGCGCCGCTCCTTCGACGTCAAGCCCCCGGCACTCGAGCCGACCGACGAGCGTTCCGCGCTGAATCAGCCCATGTACCGCGATGTGGACAAAGCGGATCTGCCCGCCTGCGAGAGCCTGGAAACCACCATCCAGCGCGCCGTACCCTACTTTAACGAGGTCATCAAGGCGGATATGGCCGCTGGCAAGCGCGTGATCATCGCCGCGCACGGCAACTCCCTGCGCGCGCTGGTCAAATACTTTGACAACCTCTCCGACGAAGAAATCATCGGCGTCAACATCCCGACCGGCACGCCGCTCGTGTATGAATTCGACGATGATTTCAAGGTCATTCGCCACTATTACCTCGGCGACCAGGAAGCCCTCAAAAAGAAGATGGAAGCCGTCGCCAACCAGGGCAAAAAGCAATAACCCATCCTCTTCCTTCACCGGCCGGAAGACCCAAGGCCGGTGATTTTTCTTTCTGCCATGGAGCATTCCGCCTATGAAGGCGTGCAGGTGAATAATATGAAGCAAAAAGACTACAGGCAGACGCAGCGGGCGTGCTATTTGGGCTTCGTGACCCAGGCAATCTGCGCAAACTTTGTTCCGCTGCTGTTTCTGACCTTTCATCGCACCTATCACATCAGCTTCGGACAGCTGGCGCTGATTTCCACATGCTTCTTTTTGACGCAGCTCGTGGTGGATTTCATCTGCGCCGCCATCGTAGACAGGCTGGGCTACCGTCCCTGTATCGTTGCGGCGGAAATCACATCCGGCCTTGGACTGGCAGGGTTGGCTTTCCTGCCGGATCTGTTTGTGTCGCCGTTCGCAGGCATCCTTGTCTGTGTCACGGTGTATGCCATCGGCAGCGGCCTGACCGAGGTGCTGGCAAGTCCGATCATCGAAGCCTGTCCCTTCGAGAACAAGGAAAGCATGATGAGTCTGCTTCACTCCTTCTACTGCTGGGGTTCGGTGGGGGTGATTTTAGGGTCCACGTTATTCTTTGCTGTGTTTGGCATAGATCACTGGCGCATCCTGGCCGTACTGTGGGCTGTGATTCCACTGTATAACATCTTCAACTTTGTCACCTGTCCCATCGAACGGCTGGTCGCGGAAGGGCAGAGCATGACGATGGCACAGCTGTGCGGGACCAGGTCCTTTTGGGTCTTTATCGTGCTGATGGTCTGCGCCGGTTCCTCCGAGCTCGCGATGGCCCAGTGGGCGTCCGCGTTCACAGAATCCGCTTTGCATGTCTCCAAGGCGGTGGGCGACCTGGCCGGCCCCTGCGGATTTGCGGTATTGATGGGGATCAGCCGATTACTGTACGGCAAATTCGGTGATAAAGTCGATTTGACCGCTTTCATGGTGGCTTCCGGCATCCTGTGCCTGGGCTGCTACCTGCTGGCGGGACTGGCCACCCTGCCAATGATGGGTTTGGTGGGCTGCGCTGTATGCGGTTTCTCGGTCGGTATCATGTGGCCGGGGGCCATCAGCATCTCTTCGCGCATCCTGCCTGCAGGCGGCACCGCCATGTTTGCGCTGCTCGCGCTGGCCGGCGACCTGGGCGGCGCGCTTGGCCCGGCCATGATCGGCCATGTATCGCAGAACGCCGGGAACAACCTGCAGGCGGGCGTGTTGGCCAGCATCGGCTTTCCAATCGTCCTGGTGCTGTGCGTGCTCCTGGTCCGCAAGCAGTACAGGGCATCCAGGGGAAAGGAATCACAGGCTGACTGTACTGACTAAAATGGAGAAACACTGTGCGCTGTCGATCCATGGGGCGCAGCGGATGGTGAGGACCGCCGCATTGATTGGCCGATCACGGAATATCTCATCCCATCCGCTTCGTGTACGGATTGATACAGGCAGACTTCTCTGACCGTCATGGCGGCGGGAGGTACCTGAACGGAAGCCAACGTTTCGGCCCCGGGCAGGAGCGGTTTTCGAATCAGCGTAATATGCGGACAGAAATCCCGCCGATCGTATGGAATGCCCGATGCAGCCAGCTGTTTCCGCACATTTTCCGACAGATGCTGTAAATCCGGCGACGGCCTGACGCCGGCCCATAACACTTTCGCTTCGGGAAAAATGCCCAGGGAAGAAAGCGTGATGGAAAAAGGCTTGGTGATCACCGGCAGGGCTTCGGTCACAGCTTCCGGCCACTCTCCGATAAAGGCCAGCGTCATGTGCAGGTTCGAAGGCAAAAGGTAGCGCCCTTCCACGCCTGCAGTTCGCAACAGCGTCTGCAGTGTGGACAATGCCGCACGAAAATCAGAAGTTGGTTCCAGTCCGACAAACAGTCGCATGATCATTTCCCTCCGCCATTGATCGTTGGAGCCCATTCCCGGTACAGATTCGCTTTCTGATCCCATCCCATGCACAGCCGGTCGTCATCGGATGGGCCTAGCATCGCAGAGATTCAGCGCGTCCCGGCCCTTAATCCGGCACAGAAGGCTTCAAAAGCGAGAACGTTTCCGGGGGGATCAAACGCGAACTCACGTCCTTCCATTTCGCCGCCGGTCCAGTAAATGAACAGCCACGGCCCGGCGGCACCGTCCTCAAGCACTTCTTTACGGGTCCTGGCAATGCCGCCGTTCAGCAGATCACAGAACGTGCCCCACTGCCCGTCCGTCAGCTCCAGGGTACCGGCACAGGTCACATCCGCCTCCGTCTGCGGCCAGCCGCCGCCTTCCCGCGTCTCATGATCAAAGCAGTGCCTTCCGTCTTCTGTATAAAACCTGTATCGCTGATAGCGAGGCGTAGCGGTCGAGGCATCATAGGTGTAATAGAAATCCGTGATATTCTCAAACGGTATGTCGGTCCCGACCATTTTGTCCGTGGAAGTCTCGGCAGCGGGCCATTTTGCGCCAATGAGCGCCATGGTCAGAAGCAGGACAGAGAATGCGGAGATGGTTTTTTTCACTGGATTTCCCTCCTGTACGGTGATCAGTTTTCTTGACCGGCATGATACGCAAAGATCAGCTTGTCATAGCGCCTGCCGTCAATCGCGAGCCCGTCCTTCTCGTGGCGGACAGGCTTCATTCCAGCTTTTTCCAGCACTCTCCGTGATCCGGTATTATCAGCGGCGCACCAGGCAGTCACAGAGGGGATGCCTTCGTTTTCCGTCAGGTAGGCAAGCACTTTCCGCAGCGCCTCCGTTGCGAAGCCGCGACCCTGCCAGTCCCGATCGACGCTGAAACCCACCTCGATCTGATCGTGCTCATAGTCATAGGCGCCGATCGTCCCGACCACGACATCATCGACGTCCATCACCCACGAATACGCATGCGGATCCGTATAGCTTTGGATCCACCCGTTCACCGTTTCCTGCGCCATGTCCAACGTCGCATACGGATTCCAGCCGGAGTATTGCGCCATTCCCGGATCTGTCCCAAAGCGCCGGTACAGCACCTCTGCGTCCTCCGGACGGGATCTTCGCAGAATCAGGTGCTCCGTCCACAGTTCAACGGTGCCATGCACCCCGATCTCCTCGATGGAAATGATCTGTGAATGATAAATCAGGCATCCTTCAATGAAAATGCCGTCTTCCTCACCGCCAAATTCGCACCCCAAAAAATCGGCGTTTGCGTACTTGGCCATACCGGTGTAGGGTTCGTTCCATTTGTCCGTGACCCGCACGTGTTTCCCATGGTATTTTGACAGATCCATAGGATCCCCTTTCTCAGACCTCCAGGTACTGTACAGGCTTCCCGGTCGCCTGTGCGTACTCAATCTCCGTGTTGAATAAGCGCCGCTTCTGACCGTGAAACGCGGTCAAAAGCGGCGCTGTTATGGCTGCCGGGCTTGCGGAGGCCGCAGGCGCGGCGTCCGCCCGCGCGGATTCACGGGTTGGGTGCGAATCCGCGGGCGGGGGACAGGGATCAGTCGAGGTACAGCGGGCGGCTGGCGTAGTGCGTGTGCAGCAGCTCGTGCGCCTTGTGGCTGTTGGGCTTCTCGAGGTACTCCTCGTAGATCTTCTTGATTTCGGAGTTCTCGTGGCTCTTGCGCAGGGGCTTATCCGCGTCCTCCTGGTAGAGGGCCTTGGCGCGCTCGACGCGCGGGTCGCAGGTCATGCGGGTCTGCGCGGAGACGATCGGCTGACCGCCGCCGTTGACGCAGCCGCCGGGGCAGCCCATGACTTCGATGAAGAGGTACTTCTTCTCGCCGGAGCGGACGCTGTCCAGCAGCTTGGAGGCGTTGCCGGTGCCGCTGGCCACGGCCACGCTGACCACCTGGTCGCCGATCTTGACGTCGGCTTCCTTGATGCCCTGAATGCCGCGGACGTCGCGGAAATCGACGTTCTCGAGCACCTGGCCGGTGATCGCCTCGTAGGCGGTGCGCAGCGCGGCTTCCATCACGCCGCCGGTCGCGCCGAAGATGACGGCGGCGCCGGTGCTTTCGCCCAGCAGGCTGTCGAAGTTCTCTTCGGGCAGGGCGCGGAAGTCGATGCCGGCTTCCTTGATCATGCGGGCGAGCTCACGCGTGGTGATGACCGCGTCCACATCCGGGTAACCGGTGGCCGCCAGCTCTTCACGCTTGGCTTCGAATTTCTTGGCGGTGCAGGGCATGACGGAGACCACGCGGATCTTCGCGGGATCGATGCCGGCCTTCTCGGCATAGTAGCTCTTGATCACCGCGCCGAGCATTTCGTGCGGGGACTTGCAGCTGGACAGGTTGTCCAAGAAATCCGGGTAGTAGGTTTCACAGAACTTGATCCAGCCGGGCGAGCAGGAGGTGATCATCGGCAGCACGCCGCCGCCCTGGATGCGGGCGATCAGTTCGTTCGCTTCTTCCATGATGGTCAGGTCCGCGCCGAAGTCGGTATCGAACACCTTGTCAAAGCCCAGGCGGTGCAGGGCAGCCGCCATCTGGCCCGTCACACTGGTGCCCATGGGATAGCCAAATTCCTCGCCGAGGGCGGCGCGGACGGCCGGCGCGGGCTGCACCACGACGTGCAGGTCCGGGTCGTTCAGGTACTGCCAGACCTGATCTGTGGAATCCTTTTCACGCAGCGCGCCGACGGGGCAGACGTTGATGCACTGGCCGCAGTTGATGCAGCCCATCTGCGCCAGCTTCATATTCCAGGGGGATTCGATGGCGGTGGCGAAGCCGCGGTTGACCGGGCCGATGACGCCGATGTTCTGCACCTTGGAGCAGACGGCCACGCAGCGGCGGCAGAGAATGCACTTGTTGTTGTCGCGCACGATGGACGGCGAGGCGTCGTCGATCGCGTACTCGTTCTGCTTGCCGGCAAAGCGGTCGCCGTTCTCCACGCCGAGGTCCTTGCACAGCTTCTGCAGCTCGCAGCTCTGGGAGCGGACGCAGGTCAGGCACTTCTTGTCGTGCGCGCTGAGCACCAGCTCGAGCAGGGTGCGGCGGTAGTCGCGCAGGGCGGGGGTGTTGGTCTTCACGACCATGCCGTCCGTAGCGGGCAGCACGCAGGCGGCCTGCAGGGCGCGCCCGCCGGTATCGACCACGCACATGCGGCACGCGCCGATGGCGTTGATGTCTTTCAGGTAGCACAGGGTGGGAATATTGATGCCGGCCTGCTTCGCAGCCTCCAGTACGGTGGTGCCGGCGGGAACCTCGACCTTGACGTTATCGATCGTCAGGCTAATCATCCGTTCACTCATCTTTACGTCCTCCTTGAGGTTACTCGCGAATTATCGCGCCGAAACGGCACTTCTCCATACAGGCGCCGCACTTGAGGCACTTGGCCGGGTCGATCACGTGCTGCTGCTTGACGGTGCCGGTGATGGCGCCGGCCGGGCAGGCGCGCGCGCAGGCGGTGCAGCCGCGGCACTTGTCGGTGATCACGTACTGCAGGAGGTTGCGGCAATGATGCGCGGGGCAGCGCTTTTCCTTGATGTGCGCTTCATACTCGCCGCGGAAATAGCGGATGGTGGACAGGACGGGGTTCGGCGCGGTCTGGCCCAGGCCGCACAGCGCGGTGGCCTTGATCGTCTTGCCGAGGGCCTCCAGCTTTTCAATATCGCCTTCTTCGCCCTTGCCCTCGACGATGCGGTTCAGGATCTCCAGCATGCGGCGGGTGCCGATGCGGCACGGCGCGCACTTGCCGCAGCTCTCGTCCACGGTGAAATCCAGGAAGAAGCGGGCGATGTCAACCATGCAGTTGTCCTCGTCCATGACGATCATACCGCCGGAGCCCATCATGGAGCCGATGGAAATCAGGCTGTCGTAATCGATCGGGATATCGATATGCTCCGCCGGGATGCAGCCGCCGGAGGGACCGCCGGTCTGCACGGCCTTGAACTTTTTGCCGTTGGGGATGCCGCCGCCGATGTCGTAAATGACCTTGCGCAGCGGGGTACCCATGGGGATCTCGACCAGGCCGGTGTTGTTGATCTTGCCGCCCAGCGCGAACACCTTGGTGCCCTTGGACTTTTCGGTGCCCATCGCGCTGAACCAGGACGCGCCCTTCAGAATGATCTGCGGGATGTTCGCGTAGGTTTCCACGTTGTTGAGCATGGTCGGCTGGCCGAACAGGCCCTTGACCGCCGGGAACGGCGGACGCGGACGCGGCTCGCCGCGGTGGCCCTCGATGGAGGTCATCAGCGCGGTTTCCTCACCGCAGACAAAGGCGCCGGCGCCCAGGCGGATGTGCAGCCTGAAGTTAAACCCGGTTTCGAAAATGTTATCGCCCAGCAGGCCGTATTCCTCAGCCTGCTTGATCGCCACGCGAAGGCGCTGCACGGCGATGGGGTACTCAGCGCGGACGTAGATGTAGCCCTCGGACGCGCCGATGGCATAGCCGGCGATGGTCATCGCCTCGATCACGCTGTGCGGGTCGCCCTCCAGAATGGAACGGTCCATGAACGCGCCGGGGTCGCCCTCGTCAGCGTTGCAGGCCACGTACTTCTGCTGGCCCAGGCTGCCGTCGCCGTAGGCAAACTTCCACTTGAGGCCGGTGGGGAAACCGCCGCCGCCGCGCCCGCGCAGGCCGGAGTCGAGCACTTCCTGGATGACCTGCTCACGGGTCATCTGCGTCAGGACCTTTTCCAGCGCGCGATAACCGTCGAAGGCGATGTATTCGTCGATGTTCTCAGGATCGATGACGCCGCAGTTGCGCAGGGCGATACGGGTCTGATCCTTATAGAAATTGATGTCCTCGAGGGATTTGCTGGCGTTCTGCTCGTGGGTGGCGTGGTCGGTGTACACCAGGTGCTCCACCTTGCGGCCCTTGAGCAGGTGCTCGGTGACGATCTCCTCGACGTTTTCTTCCTTGACGCGGCTGTAGAAGGTGCCGTCAGGATAGACGATGACGACCGGACCGGCTTCGCACAGGCCGAAGCAGCCGGTGCGGATGACCTTGACTTCCTTGTCGAGGTCGTTTTCCTTGATTTTTTCGTTAAAGCGTTCGATCAGCTTGGCCGAGCCGGAGGATGAGCAGCCGGTGCCTCCGCAGACCAATACGTGCGCGCGATAAATCTCCATGTTGTCGTCTCCTTTGCTGCTGTATTACTGGTCTTCTGCGGCGCCGATGGTGTACTCCTGCACCGGGCGGCCGTTGACCACATGCTCGGCGACGATGCGCGGCACCATCTCCGGCTTGACGTGCACATAGGTGACCTTGTTGCCGTCGGGCGTGATGATGTCCACCATGGGCTCCAGGCGGCACATGCCGATGCAGCCGGTCTGCGATACGGTAACGTGCTGCAGCTGGCGCTTGTTCAGCTCGTCCATGAAGGCGTGCATGACCGGGCGCGCGCCGGCGGCGATCCCGCAGGTGGCCATGCCGATCACGATGCGGGTGACGTCGGCCTTGTCTTCCTTGCGCAGGTTGATGCGCTCCAGGGTCTGTTTGCGGATCTGCTCCAGCTCTGCTAATGATTTCATTTCATGATCCCTCCCAAGATCGGTTCGATTTCTTCCCTCAGCGAGGACAGCATCCATTGATACACTTCCGGTTCCGCCAGGGATACGCCGCCAAGCGCCTGGCGGATTTCTTCGGTCGAAAACTGCATCTCCCCCGAAGGCGACGCGCACGTCAGGTGAAAATCGGGACGGTCCGGATTGCTCAGCACCAGGGTGGCCATCGTCTCCGCGAGGTCACCCACCGGCAGGCAGTCGATGGAATCCGTATGGAAGTCCGCCTCGATGACGGTGCCTACGCCCAATTCGCTCTGCAGGCGCACGTCGCCGCCGGACAGGCGCGCGTTCTGCGTCAGCAGGGGAATACCCAGCCCGACCTTCCGTGTGGTGCGGGTGGTGGTGAACGGGCTCTGCACGCGCTCGAGCAGCTCCGGGCTCATGCCGCAGCCGTCGTCACGGACCGTGACGCGCAGCACGCCGGCCCCGTCCAGCCGGAACGTCACCTCGACCAGGCTCGCGCCGGCGGTGATGCTGTTCTGGACGATGTCGGACAGATGCAGTGAAATATCGCGCATGGATTACGCTTCTTCCGCCTTGCGGTATTTATCGATGATGGCCGGAATGGCATCGGGGGTCAGACGGCCGTACACCTCATCGTTGACGGTCATGACCGGGGCCAGACCACAGGCGCCCAGGCAGCGCGTGGCCTGCAGCGTGAAGCGGCCGTCGGGGGTGGTGCCGCCCACGGGCACGTTCAGTACCTCAGTGAGCTTGTCCAGGACCTTCTGGCTGCCCTTGACGTAGCAGGCCGTGCCCAGACAGACGCTGATCAGGTATTCGCCCTTCGGCTGCAGGGAGAACTGTGAATAGAAGGTCGCTACGCCATACACCTCGCTCAGGGTGACGTTCAGCGCCTGGGCGATGTACTTCTGCACATCGATGGGGACGCAGCCAAAGATCTCCTGCGCGCCCTGCAGCACGGGCATCAGAGCGCCTGGCAGATCCTTGTTCTCCGCGATGACGCGATCCAGAGCGTCATATTGCTCCTTGACACTTGCCATGAAATCATCCTCCTTTGGTCTTTGCCGGCCGATAAATGGCGGGCATATAAAGACATATTATTATAACATACAAATTGAGCAATACGCAAGAAAAAACGGCATTTTGTTTTGATCAGGCTTCCGCTTCCTCCGCCTCCTGGGCGGCCGTTTCCCAGGCGGTGTAGGCGTCGTCGAGGACCTGCTTGAGGCGGGCGTACTCCGCGGTGGTGCGGTCGCTGGCCGCCTTGTCGGCGTAGGCCTCGGCGGTCTCCATATATTTTTCGTAATCCGCGAGCGCGGCCTCGGCCTGGGTTACGGCCTGCTCCGCCTGACGCAGCTGCTTTTTGAGCGTCTGGAGGCGCGCCTGGTCCGCGCGCTGGCGGCGCTTCTCCTTGCGCTGCTCGGTCAGGGTCTGTCCGGGCGCGGGGGAGAGGAGGTCCGGGCTCTGCTCCTTCAGCTTGGACTGCAGGTAATCGTCGTAATTGCCCTGGTACTGCCTGAGCCCGTCGGCGGTCAGCTCGAGCACGCGGGTCGCGAAGCGGTTAATGAAATAGCGGTCGTGGCTGATGGCGAGAATGGTGCCATCGTAGGTCTCCAGCGCCGTTTCCAGTACCTCGCGGCTGTTCATGTCCAGGTGGTTGGTCGGCTCGTCCAGGAGCAGCAGGTTATCCTGCCGTAGCATGAGCTTCGTCAGCGCGACGCGGCCGCGCTCGCCGCCGGACAGCGTTTTGATGGGCGTGAACACGTCCTCTCCGGTGAACAGGAACTGCCCCAGCGCGGAGCGGATCTGCGTCTGGTCCATGCGGGGAAAGCGGTCCCACACCTCGTCCAGGATCGTTTTTTCGGGGTTCAGGTCGCGCTGGTGCTGGTCGTAGTACCCGATGCTGACGTTGGCGCCGTAGATGACCGCGCCGGTGTCCGGCGTCTCCTCGCCGGTGATCAGGCGGAACAGCGTCGTTTTGCCGATCCCGTTGGGGCCGATCAGGGCGACGCGGTCGCCGCGGCGGAGCTCAAACGAAAGCCCGGCAAACAGCGCGCGCCCGTCGTAGCCCTTGCCAAGACCGCGCACAGACAGGACGTCGTCGCCGGTCCTGTCCCGCGCGGTGAAGGTGAAAAAGACCTGCTTCTCCTCCTCGGGGCGCTCCAGCAGCACGACCTTGTCCAGCATTTTTTCGCGGCTCTCGGCGCGCTTGATGGATTTTTCGCGGTTGAAGGATTTCAGCCGCCTGATGACCTCGAGCTGGCGCGCGATCTCCCGCTGCTGGGCGTCGTAGGCGCGCTCGCGGGTGAGCCAGCGCTCGGCGCGCAGGTCCAGATAGCGGGAATAATTGCCGGGGTACTGCTCGGTCCGGCCGAAGGCCATCTCCACGATGCCGTCGCACACCCTGTCCAGGAAGAAACGGTCATGGCTGACCACGATTACGCTGCCCGGATAATCGGACAGGTAGTTTTCCAGCCAGCTGAGCGCGCTCAGGTCGAGGTGGTTGGTCGGCTCGTCCAGCAGCAGGATATCGGGCTTCTGCAGCAGCAGGCGGGCCAGGCAGAGCCGGGTCAGCTCGCCGCCGGACAGCAGCGCGGCGTCCTGCTGGTACATCGATTCCGGAAAACCGAGGCCCTTGAGCACACCCAGAATGCGTGAGCGCGCGTCGTAGCCGCCGGCGTCCTCGAACGCCTGGTGCAGGCGCGTATAGCTGTCGCCCAGACGTTTGAGCGACGCTTCGTCCGGGGCTTCCGACATCTGCTGCTCCAGCGAGCGCATCCGCGCCTCCATTCCGCGCACCGAATCGAATACCTGATCGAGTAGGCCGTACACGGTATGTCCGCGGATTACGGGGCACTGCTGGGCCAGGTAGCCCAGGCGCAGCTGGCGCGACATGCTGATGACGCCGTCGTCAGGCTGCAGCTCGCCGGTCAGGATCTTCAGGAAGGTGCTCTTCCCGCAGCCGTTGACCCCGACCAGCCCCAGCCGGCCGCGCTGCTCCAGCGTCAGGGAAACATCCCTGAGCACGGCCTGGCCGCCGAAGGCTTTGGAAATGTGCTGAGCGCTTAATACGATCATGTGTATGTCCTTTCGACAGTGGACTGGCCGACAAGCAAAAAGGGATATGCGTACGTCCGGACGCATATCCCTGCACGATGCACACTGAAGGGCGTTACGCGATAATCACGATCACGAGCGCCAGCACGACGAACACCGCGGCGGAAATTTTGGTCAGCAGCGCCAGCTTGCCTTCCATGGTGCTGGTCTGGTTTTTGCCGAAGAAAGTATCGCTGTTGCCGCCCATCAGGGAGCTGACACCGTCGCTGTCAGACTTCTGCAGCATGACGGAAACGATCAGCACGATCGCGGCGATGACGATCAGAATTTGAAGCACTAACAACATATCCAAACCTCCGTCATTCTTGACTGATCAGAACTTCAGGCTGTTCAGGCGGATGGAAGGACCCATGGTGGAGCTCATGAACAGAGACCGCACGTAGGTGCCCTTCGCAGTGGCGGGCTTGGCTTTCATAATGGCTTCCATCAGAACGCGCAGGTTTTCAGTCAGCTGCTCGTTGGTGAAGGACGCTTTGCCGATGGGGCAGTGGCAGATGGAGGTCTTGTCGACGCGGTACTCCACCTTACCGGCTTTGATATCGTTGATGGCCTTGGCAACGTCCATGGTCACGGTGCCGGACTTCGGGTTCGGCATCAGGCCCTTGGGGCCCAGCAGGCGGGCGATGCGGCCGATGACGGGCATCATATCGGGGGTCGCGACGCAGGCGTCAAAGTCGAACCAGTTCTCGCTCTGGATCTTGGCGACCAGATCGGCGTCACCGACATAGTCAGCGCCGGCGGCTTCGGCTTCCTTGGCCTTGTCAGCCTTGGCGAAGACGAGCACCTTGACCTTTTTGCCCGTGCCGTGCGGCAGGACCACGGTGCCGCGGACCTGCTGGTCGGCGTGGCGCGGGTCGACGCCCAGGCGGATGGACATTTCGATGGTTTCATCAAACTTGGCCTTGCTGATCTGCTTGACCAGGGCGACGGCCTCTTCGGGGTCATACAGCTTGGTGCTGTCAATCAGCTTTTTGGCATCCAGATATTTCTTACCGTGTTTCATTCTCTATTCCTCCTTGTGGTGATAGCGGCACGATGTCCTCCCACGTTACTGTTATTCCTCTGCGACGGTCACACCCATGGAACGCGCGGTTCCCTTGACCATGCTCATGGCGGCCTCGATGCTGCCGGCGTTCAGGTCGGGCATCTTGGTGGTCGCGATCTCACGCACCTGCGCCTGGGTCAGCTGACCTACCTTGTTCTTGTTCGGCACGCCGGAAGCCTTGGACAGGTTCAGCGCCTTCTTGATCAGAACGGGAGCGGGCGGCGTCTTGGTGATGAAGGTGAACGAACGGTCGGAATACACGGTGATGACGACCGGGATGATCAGGCCCTCCTGCTGCGCGGTACGGGCGTTGAAGTCCTTGCAGAAGCCGGGAATATTGACGCCGGCCTGACCAAGCGCGGGACCGATCGGGGGCGCGGGCGTCGCCTTGGCGGCAGGCACCTGCAGTTTAATAACAGCGGTAATTTTCTTTGCCATGGTAAATGGCACCTCCTTCAGACTTGTGGTATTGGCGGCAGGGACGCTACCCGCCTCCCACCGGGGGAAAGGACGCAGAGCGCGGCGTCTATGCGCGGGCGCTCATCTCTGGGCCTCCATCCGTATTCGGCGCGTCGGGGCTCAGGCGTCGGCATTCAGCTTGTCAACCTGGTCCAGATCGACCTCCACCTGCATCTCACGGCCGAGGAACATCTTGACGCGCACGGTCATCTTCTCGCGCGCGGTATCGATCTCCTCCACCATGCCGGTGAAGTTTTCGAGCGGACCGGAGAGGATACGGACCTCTTCTCCGACGGCGATCTTGTAATCGACGCGGCTGACGGGGTTATTGAGCATCACGTCAAGTTCTTCGGGGGTCAGCGGCACCGGCTTGCTTTCGGGACCGACAAAACCGGTGACGCCGCGGGTATTGCGCACGACATACCAGCTTTCATTGGTGATGATCATACGGACCAGCACATAGCCCGGAAACGTTTTCCTCTGGGATATTTTGCGCTTCCCGTTTTTGATCTCCACGACCTCTTCCACGGGCACGCGCACGTCCTTGATCAGGTCCTGCATGCCGTTGTTTTCAACGGCCTTCTCCAGGTTGTCCTTGACCTTGTTCTCGTAGCCGGAGTAGGTATGAACGACATACCATTCCAGCGTACCGGGACGATCGCTTTTGTCTGCCATGATGACGCTCCTCGTCTAAGATGAATGATGCCGCCCGGCCAAACGGCGTGAATCCGTCAGGCCGGGACTTGCGATGATCAGAGTTTGAGACTGACCAGGAACCGGACCAGCTCGCTGGAGCCGAGGTCCAGGATACCGATCACAACACCCATGAACACCATGAAGGCCAGCACGATCAGCGTGTAGTTGATCAGGTCCTGCTTGGAGGGCCAGGTGACCTTTTTGAGCTCATGCCACATGTCACGGAACGGCCGG
>CAMNEH010000027.1 GCA_946536315.1 uncultured Clostridia bacterium | reverse complement strand
CGTCACAGCAAACAAAGCCTTTGTCTGAATTGCCACTATGTGCTTTCCCTTCTCTGAATTTGACAGACGCTGGCGACGCAGTTCATTGAAAGTCTGCTCTCATAATACTCAGATCCTTTTTTTCGCCATCAGAACACTCTCCTCAAAACAGAATCCTGCCGCAATGGGACAAACTGCGTGCCGATAGCTTTAACAAGTCCTGCCATTTGCGTACGTGCCTATTCTCTTAAACAGTCTGGCGCTCCAGAACTCCATTCCGAGCTCATCCAGATAAAAACGAAAGATTGCTCGCCAGTTCTTTGTTGCGGTACTCAGAACCATGTATTCCGCTTCGGAGCGGACCGCGTCGCTTGCAATCTCAAACAGCTTCCTGCCGATGCCGGTTGAACGTCTGGAGGGGATTACGTATAATTCTTCCACTTCAAAGCAGTCAGATCCTTCAGGCATGATCGAGCGCATGTTCTCCGACTTAAAGCGATGGCCGAACAGGTAGCCGATGATTTCTCCGTTTTCCTCTGCTGTGAATATCCTGTTGCCTTCGATATCTTTCCGCTCATTGGCCCGATATCCATAACAACTCTTTTCGGCTTCCCAGTCCTGGGACAGGCGAATCAGTTCTTCCATGATTGTATCCGTTAGGGTTGCTTCCTGAAATGTAATCATCTTTCTTTGCCTCATTCAGTAATCGTTCAAAACTTTCCGCAAAACGGCGATCATCTTCCTCAGTTCGCTTTGCGGGTCCCTTCAGGTGATGCTTCCCACTGCGCCTGGCCTTCTTTGCCAGATGACGTTCCATCAGAAGTCCGTCAATGTTTTCGTGTACCATCTGCCGCTCTGATGGATTGCGCGTGCGCCTTTTCCCAGGGCAAGGGCGGCTACGCCATAATCCTGGGTGATCACTACATCGCCGCACCGGCACAGGTTAATCAGCGCGATATCCACTGCGTCTGCACTTTATGTTTTTTTGCCAACAAGCGGTCTGCCAACATGAACAGATATCCCAGGGCAACAAAGCCGGCAAGCAGCGCAATCACCCAAACGATCATTCCACCGATCCCTACTCGCTCCGGATTCAAAAAGAAGTAGGGATAGATGACTGGATCTGTGCCCGCATAATTCATGACGCTGCTGTCAAATCGCCACAATGCAGCGTGCGCCAATACATACACTAAATACAGAAGCGGGAACAACGCGGACAGCAGAGGAAGCTTCCAGCTGATGTTTCCATGTTCATAAAACATCACCCAATCCGCAACATACATCACGGGAAGTATGATATGGCAAAGGATGCATTCCACCTTGTAGTTCAAGGCTGGATCCCTGGCCGGATCATTTGCCAGCAGAATGTTGAAGATCAGGAATGTCAGCACAAGGCCCAGCATGCTGATCACGCGAATACGAGGGGCTGTCGTCACATAGCTGTCGGATTGCTTTCTTGCCGTCTGGATCAGTTCACCAATCATTACGCCCGCGCACAGATATGTGCTAATGTTGGTAAAATAGATATAGAAGTCCGAAGTAAACTTCATATCATAAAATCCCACGCTCCCCACGCAGGCGACTACTGACAGGGCGGCGTACACCGATTGAAAAACCAACTGCGCCGTTCTGCTTTTACTGATCCGCATCGTCGTTACCTCCGTCTCCGAGTCGGCCTCATGACCTATACAAATATAACACGAAGCTCGGATTTTCGGAAGGTGGAATCCGTCATAAATACCGCCAATTCGGCCTGTGAACCGCTCTCGGGGGAAAGGACTTTCCTTCCTTTTCCCTTGCCGTGGTAGGGCACCCCCTTTTTCTCCCGCTCTCCCCATCTACCCGGTATCCCTGCTTTCTTAGCTGTTCGCTCCGGCCGTTTTGCTCCGCTAACCCGGCCGCTGACTTACGCAATATGCACTTAAGCTCGCATCCGGAAGTTAAACCTGCAAAAAATGACTCGATGGAACTTAAATTTGCAAACTGGCTCTCAGAATTCCATATCAGCAAAAACCGAACTTAAATTTTATTCCATTTATGTTTGACTGATACTTGAATTATGTGCATAATAGATGCTGTGAAAACTGGAGGTGATCCTGATGCTCAAACGCAAGGTATTCATCAAATCATAATACGAGGGAGTGTAACTGCTTGGGAATTCTGATATGTGGACTTAATGGGACTGGAAAAAGCACACTGGGGCGAATACTTGCCGATCGCATCGGTTTTGAATTCATTGATAATGAGGACCTGTTCTTTCCGAAGACGGATCCGTCATACACTTTTACCAATCCAAGGAGTAAGGCAGAAGTTATCCGGCTGTTGGAAGAGAAGATCGAAAACAATAGCAGATTTGTTTTTGCCGCAGTAAAGGGAGATTATGGTGACAAGCTGATTACTGCGCTGGATCATATTGTGCTGATCAATGTTCCGAAAGAGATTCGAAGTCAGCGTATCCGGGAGCGATCCTTCAGCAAGTTTGGAGAAAGAATCCTGCCGGGAGGAGATCTGTACGACCGGGAAACAGAATGGTTTGCCTTGACAGACAGCAGAGCCGAGGATTATACGACGAAGTGGCTGGAAACAATGAACTGTCCGGTGATTCGAGTGGACGGAACGCGTCCTGTTGAGGAGAACATTGAGTATATCGTATCCGCTCTAACCTGAACAAATACATGGGTTTCAACTGAAAAACGAACAGTAGAGATATGATAACTGTTTTTCTGCATGCTATTACAATTCTAAAATGAACAGATATGGAAAGATAAGGTGTTTGGGAAATAAGATAATAAACACAAAGCGGAAGCGTCTAAGCACTTCCGCTTTATCGTATTAAAGTATAATAAAGGCTGGGGAAAGCCCATGTCAATAATTGTTGGGTGTAATACTGATCCCAACGTGGCAACGACTTGATGAAATGAATTGTCGTTTTGCACTGTGTTATCAGACGTTTATGATGATTTTGACCATTTCTTAAGCTCAAATCCCGGCAAAATTGCAGGTGCTCATTATTAAGTTGTAATGTATACAAAAATACAGCTTCCATATTTATCGGTTCATTTTAGAGATGCAAAACAGCCAAGTCCTTATTAATGTTCATATTAGAGTTGTAAAAGGACGATTTTAAATTCAGCGGTTCATTTTTAAGTTGTAAAGTAGGGGAACACGGATTAAGCTATTCATTTTTCTATTGTAAACATAACAAAACAAAGGAGCTGTTCAAGTTTGAATTGGAATTTGCTCCTTTGTCAAAAAACAGGCTATCCAGTTTTGAATTGAAATTTGGGAAATCAGTCGTTCAAGTTTGAGTTGTACCAGGGAAAAAGATTTTCAGGAGTCAAAATTGATGCTCAGTTCATTTTTGAGTTGTAAAAAAGATCCGATTTGGTAGCGAAATAGGGGGTCGTTCACGTTTGAATTGTTATATCCAAGTTTGAGTTGTAAAGAAACAGTAAAAGAACATTCGTAGCTGCTTGACATGGGGGATGTTTCAAACTATTCGCAAAAGAACGCTTTTACGAATAGTTTGAAGCTTTTCTTTTAGATTGAATAGATCTCCCGGCATTTCGCCTCCAGATAATCCAGATACACGTTCGGATCGAACGCTTCCTGAAGCGTGTCATTCAAAACCTGATCCGGCGTTTTGAGACTGCCGTATTTCCAAATATGTTCGCGATTCCAGGCGTTGATGGCTGAAAAGTCGCCTTTTTTCAGCGCCTCGCTGACATTGACGGTTTCCTGCATCTTTTTCAGGAATTGCGCTCCGTATGCGCTGCCAAGCGCATATGACGGAAAATAGCCGATCGCGCCAAACGACCAATGGCTGTCCTGCAGCACGCCGTGACGGTCATCCGGTACGCTGATGCCAAGGTATTCCTGATAAAGGCGGTTCCATTCCCCCGGCAAATCGTGAACTTTCAGTTCTCCAGCCATGATACGCTTTTCAAGCTCGTAACGGATCATCACATGCAGCGTATAGGTCACTTCATCGGCTTCCGTGCGGATCAGCGTTGGTTCGACACGATTAACTGCGCGGTAAACATCCTTCCAGGTACAGTCACTCAGCGCCTGCGGGAAAAGACGCCGGAGCTCAGGAAAGATAAACTGGATAAATTCCTTGCTCCGACCGAGAATATTCTCATAAAACCTGCTCTGACTTTCGTGGATGCCCATGGACACACCGCCGTCCAGAACGGTAAACGCCAAATCGTTAGCCGAGCCGGTGTCATACAGCGCGTGACCGCCTTCATGGATGACGCTGAACATCGAGTAGGTATAATCTTCTTCATAATAATGCGTTGTAATGCGCTCGTCCAGGTGGGACCCCAGACTGGTGGTGAACGGATGCTCAGTCGTTGAAAGGCCAACATGCGCCGGATCAAGCCCGATCAGGTTCATCAGGTAGTGCGCCAGCTTTTCCTGGGAAGGAACGTCAAAGTTGCCCTTGATGCACTCATTGCTCACCTGTTCGCGCTTGCCAACCTCCCGGATGAGCGGTACCAGACGTTCGCGAAGCTTAGCAAAAAAAGCATCGCATACCGCGCGGCTGATGCCGGGTTCATATTCATTCAGCCAATAGTCATAGGCGTCCATCTCCGGATTCGCATAGTGCGCAAAACGGATGGCAGTCGAGAACATTTTTTCAAGATACGGCTCGAACATCGCAAAATCAGACTTTTCTTTTGCCTGATGCCACACGGACTGTGACTCGACAACGAGCTTCTGGTACGCGACATACTCATCCATGGGGATTTTTTGCTGGAAGCGTATATCTTTCAGCAACAGCCAGACCATACGGCGTTCTTTTTCGTCAAGCTGCTCTTTCTGACTGTCGAGGTAATCCAGAAGCTGGACGGTCTCCTGACCGGTGGATAATTTGTAAGTTTCCTCGCTCAGCACAGAGATGGTATGAGCCCTGTTTTCCGCTGCGCCAACAGGAGCAGAAGTGTCTCCGTCATAATTGAGCAGGCTGAGGGCGTGCTGAAAGGCGCTCATTTTGGATTGAAATGCCATGAGCTGCTGTCTTGCTTCGGTCAGATTCATCTGATTTATCCATGATCCTTTCTTATTGATTATGTCCGCAGTGAAGCGGCCATACTTATTATACACGAACGATTCCTTCGATTCAACATTCAATCAATGCCTCAAATTTCAGTTTACAAAACGACAGTTTTGCTTTATACTTGTGCGTGCTGATAAGGAGGCGCTTAGTTATGAACGTTACACCCTATGTACCCTCGCAAATTGAGCCCAAATGGCAACGCATCTGGGAAGAACAAGGCGCGTTTAAGGCGGAGCAGAACACCGATAAGCCCAAGTATTACTGCCTGATCGAATTTCCCTATCCGTCGGGCCAGGGATTGCACGTTGGGCATCCCCGCTCCAACACGGCGCTGGATATCATTGCGCGAAAACGCAGAATGGAAGGATACAACGTCCTTTACCCTATCGGCTGGGATGCATTCGGCCTGCCGACTGAAAACTTTGCCATCAAAAATCATATCCATCCGGCGATCGTGACGAAGCAGAATATCGATCATTTCCGCGATCAGCTGAAAAAACTGGGATTTTCGTTCGATTACAGCCGTGAGGTCAACACGACGGACCCTGATTATTATCGGTGGACACAGTGGATTTTCCTGAAGCTGTACGAAAAAGGCCTCGCGTACAAAGCGGAAATGCCCATTAACTGGTGCCCGTCCTGTAAATGTGGCCTGGCGAACGAAGAGGTCGTGGACGGCAAGTGCGAGCGCTGTGGCACGGAAGTGACCCGTCGGGTGAAATCGCAGTGGATGCTGCGGATCACTGCTTATGCGCAGAAGCTGCTGGATGGCCTTGATCACGTGGATTTCATTGAACGCGTCAAAGTGCAGCAGCGCAACTGGATTGGCCGCAGCGAAGGCGCGGAAGTGAATTTCAGACTCACGCCCGTGGATGAATCGCTCAAGGTCTTTACCACCCGTCCTGACACGCTGTTCGGCGCTACGTATATGGTCATCTCCCCCGAACATCCGCTGATCGAAAAATACCAGTCCCAGATTCAGAACTATCAGGAAATCCTGGCCTATCGCGAGGCGGCCGCCAAAAAGAGCGATTTTGAACGCACGGAAATGGCCAAAGATAAGACTGGCGTTCAGATTCAGGGCATCCGGGCAATCAATCCGGTGAACGGCAAGGAAATCCCTGTCTGGGTATCGGATTATGTGCTCATGACCTACGGAACCGGCGCGATCATGGCCGTTCCCGCGCATGACGAACGTGACTGGGCCTTTGCCAAAAAATTCGGTCTGCCGATCATCGAGGTCGTTGCCGGCGGAAATGTTCAGGAAGCCTGCTATTCCGATGTAGCGACCGGCACGCTTGTCAATTCGGAGTTTTTGAATGGGCTTACCGTAGCGCAGGCAAAAGCAAAAATCATTGATTGGCTGGAAGAAAAAGGCATAGGTACGAGAAAGATCAATTACAAGCTCCGCGATTGGGTCTTTTCCCGTCAGCGCTATTGGGGTGAACCGATCCCGATTATCCACTGTCCCAAGTGCGGCGTTGTTCCGCTGAAGGAGAGCGATCTGCCCTTGCTGCTGCCGGAGGTGGAGGCTTATGAGCCGACGGATTCCGGCGAGAGCCCGCTGTCCCGTATGACCGAATGGGTCAACGTGAAGTGCCCGTGCTGCGGAGCCGACGCCAAGCGCGAAACTGATACCATGCCGCAATGGGCGGGCTCATCGTGGTATTTTCTGAGGTACTGCGATCCTCACAATGATCGGGCGTTCGCCTCCAAAGAAGCACTGGATTACTGGATGCCGGTCGACTGGTACAACGGCGGCATGGAACATACCACGTTACACCTGCTGTACAGCAGGTTCTGGCATCTGTTCCTGCATGACCTCGGTCTGGTTGACGCCCCTGAACCCTATCAGAAGCGTACCAGTCATGGCATGATCCTGGGTGAGAACGGCGAAAAAATGTCGAAGTCCCGTGGCAATGTCATCAATCCGGATGATATGGTCGCGGAGATCGGCGCAGACGCGTTCAGAATGTATGAGATGTTCATGGGCGCGTTTGACCAGGCGATTCCGTGGTCCACTAACGGCGCACGCGGCTGCAAGAAATTCCTTGACCGTGTCTGGCGCCTGCAGGAAATCCTTCAAAATGAAGAAGGCATTTCGGACGATATGCTGGTGCCGATTCACCAGACCATCAAAAAAGTCACTGAAGACGATGAGGCGATGAAGTTTAATACCGCCATCGCTCAAATGATGACCCTTGTAAATCAAATTTATCAAAAGGGGAGTGTCACGCGTGGAGAACTGAAGGCGCTGCTGTTGATCCTTTCCCCCGTCAGTCCGCATATCTGCGAAGAGATTTGGGAACGCTGCGGATTTGGCGCGCCGCTGCACCATCAGCCGTGGCCGACGTGGGACGAGCGCTACCTGGTGGCGGACGCGATCGAAATCGCCATTCAGATCAATGGTAAGGTGCGCGGTAAAATGATGACGCCAAGCAACATGTCCAAAGAGGACGGGCTGCGTCAGCTGCCTGAAAAGGATGAAGTCAAGAAGCTGATTGGCGACCGTCAAATTGTCAAGACGGTATTCGTACCAGGAAGGCTGCTGAATATCGTCGTGAAATAAGCGGCGAGCAGCGGCAGATCATCCATGAACAAGTAACGGGAGACCGGAATCCGGTCTCCCGTTACTTGTGTACCCTGGTATGTTTTTTGACCAGTGCCTCCGCCATTTCATATTCTTCCGGCGGTATTCGCAATACAAAGGGTGCCAGATGCGGAGTCCGGTAAAGCCGGATCGTTCCGGACGAAGGTGAATAGTTGATGTCAATGATGTCCTGCCAGCGCAGATGCCGTTCTTCGGCCTTGATATATTTGGCGCCGTCTCTCGATGGGACAGTTGACTGCATCTGTGACCGCTGCAGGCGAGCCCACGAGTGCAGTCTGGAGGCGCGATACCATGTTTGCATATGCGCGCCTTCCATATCTAAAATATACCGGATTTCTTCCCGCCCCTGAAGGGAGAACGCGGCGACGACCAGCAGCGCACCGATGACTCCGGCGATCGCAACCGCCGAAATCAATGATATGGACGAAGTAGAAAACTGCTGCGCCGTGGATGTCAAGCGCTCAGTCAACAGAAGGCCGACCAGCAGGAGTACCGTCACACTGAGCAGTGCGCCGACTGCGCTGCGCCAGGCACCGGTATCGGCGCTTGGCACCCTCACGGTCCTCCATACGTCCCGTACTCCCGAAGCGGTGGCGCGTTTGCCGCATTGCTGGCAAACGCTGCCCTCGCTTTCGAGTTTACACTTTTTGCAATAAGAAACGATCATTTGTCAAAGTTGACCACTTTGGAGAAATCTTCCGCCTTCAGCGACGCGCCGCCAATCAGACCGCCGTCGATTTCCGGCTGAGCCATCAGGCCCTTCACATTCTTTGGGTTCATGCTGCCGCCGTACTGAATGCGTACTTTATTAGCTGTGCCCTTGCCATATTTGCGGGCGAGCGCCTGACGAATCACGCCGATCGTTTCGTTGGCCTGTTCGTCAGTCGCGGTCAGGCCGGTGCCAATGGCCCAAACGGGCTCATAGGCGATGACGACCTTCTCGACTTCTTTCTTGTCCAGCCCGGTCAGAGCGATCAGCGTCTGGTACTCGACCAGCGCGTCAGTGTAGCCAGCTTCACGTTCTTCCTTCTTCTCGCCTACGCACAGAATGACTTTGAGGCCGGCGGCCACGGCGGCCTTGACCCGCTGATTGACTGTCGCGTCCGTCTCACCGAAATACTGGCGGCGCTCACTGTGGCCGATGATCACATATTCCGCCCCGCTCTGGAGAAGCATGTCCGCGGAAAGCTCGCCGGTATAAGCGCCTTTTTCAGCAAAGTGGACATTCTGCGCGCCGACATGGATCTTACTGCCTTTTACTGCAGCCTTCACAGCGTGCAGGTCCACAGCGGGCACGCAAACGACGACGTCGCAGGCGGCGTCGCTCACCAGGGGCTTGAGCGCTTCGACCAGCGCTGCCGCCTCGTCGGGGGTTTTGTTCATTTTCCAGTTGCCGGCAATGATGGGTTTACGCATAGCTGATACCTCACTTATTTCTCGTCCAGAGCAGCAACGCCCGGCAGCACTTTGCCTTCCAGATACTCAAGAGACGCGCCGCCGCCTGTGGAAATGTGCGTCATCTTGGCAGCCAGGCCCATCTGCTCGACCGCCGCTGCGCTGTCGCCGCCGCCGATGATAGTCACGGCTTCGCTGTCCGCCATGGCCTGCGCGACCGCCAGGGTACCCTTGGCCAAGATCGGGTTCTCAAACACACCCATGGGGCCATTCCAGACCACGGTCTTGGCAGCCTTCACGGCGTTGCCAAACAGCTCGGCGCTCTTCGGGCCAATGTCGCAGCCCTCCATGTCCGCGGGGATCTTGTCCGCGTCCACCACCACGGTATCGATCGGCGCGTCGATCGGGTTCGGGAATTCCTTCACGCACACGGTGTCAATGGGCAGAAGGAGCTGAACTCCTTTTTCCTCCGCCTTTTTCATCATATCCTTGCAGTAATCGATTTTGCTCTCATCCAGCAGGGACTTGCCAATTTCATAGCCCTTCGCTTTCAGGAAGGTGAACGCCATGCCGCCGCCGATGATCAGCGTATCAACTTTTTCCAGCAGGTTGTTGATCACGTTCAGCTTATCCTCAATTTTAGCGCCGCCCAATACCGCAACGAAGGGCCGGTCGGCGTTTTCCAGTGCTTTGCCCATGATGGAGAGCTCTTTGCCGATCAGGTAACCAGCCACGTTCGGGCTCAGGAACTTCGTGACGCCCTCAGTGGAGCAGTGCGCGCGGTGGCAGGAGCCAAAGGCGTCGTCCACATAGCAGTCGGCCAGGGAAGCGAGTTCCTGACTGAACGCTTCGATATTCTTGGTTTCTTCCTTGCGGAAGCGCGTATTCTGCAGCATCACCACGTCGCCGGGCTTCATCGCAGCGACGGCTGCCTTCGCGTTTTCTCCGACAACAGTGTCATCGTTGGCGAACACCACAGGCTGACCCAAGAGCTCGCTGAGCCTGACCGCCACGGGCGCCAGAGAGAATTTCTCTTCAGGGCCATTCTTCGGCTTGCCCAGGTGGCTGCAAAGGATGACCTTCCCGCCATCGGCAATCAGCTTTTTAATGGTGGGCAGCGCCGCTACGATGCGCTTGTCATTGGTGATTTTACCGTCCTTCATCGGGACGTTGAAATCGCAGCGGACCAGTACCCGCTTGCCGTTGACCTGGATGTCGTCAATCGTTTTCTTGGCCATAATAATCCACGCTCCTTTTATTCAGTCGGGTCCGGCGATGGATGCCGGGCTCGGTTATTCTATCATATTTGTTTCTAAATAACAAGGGTGGAAAAATGTGGAAAAATGTCCGGAAAAAAGGCCGCAGCTTTCTTTACAAGGGCATTCACGTATGCTATAATACATTTGTTGCGAGCGTTTTCTGTTCGCGCATATGCACAACGTTCGAAATACGATGAGGAGGTATTTCAACATGAAGACTCGTTCCTTCGTCGCTGCGCTGCTGGCGCTGGTGATGGCGCTGTCCTGCGTCTCTGTTTTTGCGGAAGACGCCAAGGTCAAGGTTTCGATCTGGTCGACCTTCACCAATGATCAGGACGCCTATCTGCGCAAAACCGCTGAAGATTTCAACGCCTCTCAGGACAAGTACGTGGTGGAAGTACAGACCCAGCCCAACCAGAACTTCACCAGCACTGTGTATAACGCAGTCGTGAACGGCGAAGGTCCTGACATTATTTTTAACTATGCTTCCGAAGCCGCCAAGTATGTCAGCGCCGGTCTGGTCGCCAATCTGGATGAATATATCTATGATGACGAAATCGGCATCCCGGACTTTGACAGCCTGCTCCCCGAATACCTCTTCGAAGAAATCAACGGCTTTGAAGATGGCCACATCCACTACCTGCCCGGCTATACCACCGGCCCCATCCTGTTCTACAACAAAACCTTGCTGGAAGAGCTGAACCTGGAAGTGCCGAAGACGTGGGAAGAGCTTGAAGCCGTTTCCAAGGCCATCAAGGCCGCGAAGCCCGAAGTCACGCCTTTCGGCATTGACTCCGCTGTGGATATCACCCAGACCGTGATTCTCGAATCCGGCGCCGGTTATATTGACATTGCCGGCAAAAAGGTTCTGTTTGACGGCGCGGTGGACGCTGTTGCCTGGCTCGGCAAGCAGATTCAGGATGGCCTGTTTGCCCTGACCGCTCCCTCGGGCGGATATTTCTCCAACGACTTCAATTCCGGTCTGGTTGCCATGTATTATGGTTCCTGCGCTGGCGTGCCCTATATCGATCCGAACGGCTTTGAATATGGCGTGGCTGCCGCTCCGTCCACCCATGACGAGCATGCCGCTTATACGATCTGGAACCGCGGCCCGATCGTCTTCTCTGCCAATGGCGAGGAAGCTGCGGAAGGTGCTTACCTGTTTGTGAAGTATATGATGACTACGCCTGAAATCGCCGAAGGCTGGGCTGAGGCTGTGCTGGCGCTGACCCCCTGGCTGAACGCCCAGACCGTTGAAGGCTATGACGCGTATGTCGCTTCTCAGCCCGCTCTGGCCGCCGTTCAGGAAAACTTCGACATCGGCGTTTCTTTCCCCGCTGTGACCGGCGCTTCTGAGACCCGTGACGCGCTGAAAGAACTGATCACCGTCATCGGCGGCGGCGCTGACGCTGCTGAATCCCTGGCTGCCTGCGTCGAAACTGCCAACAACGCGCTGCAGGGCAACTGATATTCTCATGACCGGAGAACCGGGGCTCCCCCGGTTCTCTAATTTTTTTGTCCGGCGTGGACAGCATGTATCAACCATTATAGACACACTGTTGGGGAGGGCAACGGCATGCAAGTACGACTCAAGGAGATCACCAAACGATTTGGCAGTTTTACCGCTGTCAATGCTTTTTCCGTCACGCTGGAGGACGGAGAGATGATTTGTTTGCTTGGTCCTTCAGGCTGCGGCAAATCGACGATCCTCAATATGCTCTCGGGGATTTTGCCTGTATCAGGCGGTGAGATCTGGTTTGACGAAGACAACGTGACCAAGCTTCCGCCGGAAGAGCGCGGCATCGGACTCGTTTTCCAGAATTACGCGCTGTACCCTCACATGACGGTGCTGGAGAACATCTGTTTTCCCCTGGAAATTAAAAAAGTGCCCAAGGCAGAGCGGGTCGAGCGCGCCATGAAAATGGCAAAGCTTGTCCACGTCGATCAGCTGATCAACAGAAAGCCCAAAGAGCTTTCCGGCGGCCAGCAGCAGCGTGTGGCGATTGCCCGCGCATTGGTCAAGGAACCCAGACTGCTGCTGTTGGACGAACCACTGAGCAACCTCGACGCGCGCCTGAGGCTGGAGATGCGTGAAGAAATCCGCCGGATCCAGCTGGAAACAGGCGTCACCGCCATTTTTGTCACCCACGATCAGGAAGAAGCCATGTCCATCTCCGACCATATCGTGCTGATGCGGGACGGAGTGATGCAGCAGTACGATAAGCCCCAGGCGCTTTATGATAACCCGGCAAACCAGTTCGTGGCAGACTTCCTGGGGAATCCTCCGATCAACAACATCCCCGGTGTCATCCGCAACGGCAGATTTGTGTCGGATGACGGCCAGGCGGAGGCAGCGCTGCCCATTGTCAAAGGAATCAATGATGGCCAGAAGGTCAATCTGGCTGTGCGCAGTGAAAGCTTTGTTGTCGCGCCAGATAACGCGGCTGGTACGCTGCCTTGCACCGTGACCGGCGTTTTCAAAATGGGCAAGGAAGAAATGGCGTCCTTCACCTTTGGACCCACCGCGTTCCGCGCTTACATCGATCTGGAGGAAGGGCTAAAGGAAGGTCAGAAGGTCCAGCTGGCATTCAAAAACCGCGGTGTTTTCCTGTTCGACCGTGAATCGGGGGTGCGCCTGGTATGACAGAAAAGCCAAGCTTTCCGGCTCGTACCGGTGGGCGGAAATATAAAAGACGGCCCAAGCGCCGGGTACTGTTTCACTTCATTTTATTTACTATATTGGGGGCCCTTCTTCTGACGGGCGGCATATACGGCTCGATTCAGCTGCGTAAGGTCGAAGACCAGCGCATCAGCGCCATGCGCGAGACGCTGCTGAACGACATTGCGAGCAGTGCCGTCAAAACGGCCGCTGAGGCGAACGCCGCCAGCAATTCAGAGCGCAGCAAGATCTCCAGCGGTTTGAGCTCCAAGTCACGCAGCATCCGGTCATCCCTGAGTGCGCTGTTGACCGACGGCGCCGATAATGAAGCCGCTGTCACCTATATTGTGGATACGCTGATCGATGCGGCCGTTTCCCGTCTGACTGCTGATGACGAGGCAACCCAGGCGTTGAAAGCCAAGGTATCGCAGAGTCTGGCCGAGCAGCGCTCATCCCTGATTGCGGATTCGATAGCCTCTGTCGAGAAGCAGGTCAGCAGTCTGTCTCTGAGCGACGTCCGTCTCAGCCTGTCCAATACTGACCCCAACTACCCGTACATGTATTACAGTCCCATGCTCCTGATCGTCGGCGGCATCTTTCTGGCGCTCGGGCTTTTCCTGGGCTGGGTGCAGTTCTTTACCAACGAAGAATTTATGACCAAGATCTCGGACATTGTGGAGCCGATGGATTACCTGCTGCCGTTCTTCTTCGGGGTTATCGTGTTCACGCTTTACCCCATGGTCCGCGTCTTTATCATGGCGTTCCAGGAAAGGTACAAGCTGACCGGTGAATTTACCGGGTGGGGATTGGGGAACTTCCGTGATGTCATGTTCGGCGTCAATACCAAATTGCCCCAGGCGTTAGGCAACACCTTCATTTACGTGCTGCTGACGGTGCCGATTTCCGTCGCGATCTCCATTCTGCTGGCCTATCTGCTCAATCAGAAAATCAAGCTGCGGGCGCTGTTTCAGACGGCTTATTTTCTGCCGATGGTGACCTCCGCGACCGCTGTCGGCATGGTTTGGAAGTTCATGTTCAACGGTGATTACGGTATCATCAACTGGCTGCTGTCGCTGTTTGGCGGCAGTAAGATTCCCTGGCTGACACGCCCGGAATATTCGATGGCTGTGATGGTCATCTACGGCATTTGGGACAGTCTGCCAATGACCGTGATTCTGCTGATCAGCGGCCTGCAGAACATCGACGAGCATTATTACACTGTTGCCAAAGTCGATGGTGCCAAGGCGAAGCGTATCTTCTTCCGCATCACCGTACCGCTGCTGTCGCCGACGATCGGGCTGGTGCTCATCATCAACAGCATTTCTGCCTTCAAGGTATTCAATTCCGTCGTTGTCCTGTTTTCCGGCACCCCCGGACCGATGTACAATATGTATACGATGGTCTATTATATCTATGAGCAGATCAACACCAGTCTGGAATACGGCAGAGCCGCCGCAGCGTCGCTCATCCTCTTCGGTGTCATTCTGGTATTCACCATGCTGCAGCGCTTTATCCAGCGCAAGTGGAACTATACCTGAGGGAGGTGGGCTTCATGAAAAATAATAATCGTCTGATCCTCTTGGGAACAGTTCTTGTGTGCGTCGGTTTCGTTTGTCTGATCGTCGTTCTCAGCGGCTTCCTAACCTATGGCAGCGCGAAGCCCTCTGATTATACCCTCAACGATGAAACGAGGACAGCTGCGATCGACAGCGCAACGGCTACCGCCAACCGTGCCAGGGATTTGCTGAGCGCGCGTGTGGAGCAGGTCATCACGTACTACACCAATACCGGAAATCAGGAACGGTTGACGCTGTTTTCACAGCTGAAGGATCTGCTGTCAGCCAAGGATGAAATACCTGACAGCATCAACGCATCGATTCAGGCGTTGCGCAGTATCAGCGGACAAGAGGATGAAATTCAACACATGTACAATGTGCAAAGTCTGCTGAACACCATCCGCGATAACGAGCAAATCGTCAAGCAAGAAACCGCTGCGCTCGGGACAGATATCGGTCAGGCTTCTGCGCAGCGGAAGGCCGCCCTGGCCGGCTGGTCGACCACGGTCTGGATTCTGTTGCTGGCGTTCAGCGTTGCCATCATCGCCGCGGGCTTTACCCTCAATCACAGTTATCAGATGAAAAAGGTGATGGCCCAAATTGCCCTGTATCTTTTGCTGGTCGCCGGCGCCGTGATCATGGTGTTCCCGTTCTACTGGATGATCTCTTCAGCACTGAAAACCAGACTGGAGGTCAGTCTGTTTCCCCCGCGCTTTACGCCGAGCAAGTGGCTGAATTTTGAAAATTTCAGGCTGGCGTTTAATACCGCCCCGTTTGCCAGGTACTTCATCAATTCTGTTGTGGTCTGTTTCTTCTCCGTGCTGATCGTGACCGTGACCACTATACTGGCTTCCTTCGCGTTCTCCCGTCTGAAATTCCCTGGCAGAGAGCTGATTTTTTCAGCGCTGCTCAGCATGATGATGCTCCCGTTTGAAATGCTGGTCATCACCAACTATTCGACGATCATCCGCGTTGGACTGAATGATACGCTCGGCGCGCTGATCGTGCCATTCATCTCCTCTATTTTCTACACCTATATCATGCGGAATTTCTTCATGTCGATACCAGACAGCCTGTATTGGTCCGCGCGCGTGGACGGATGCAGCAACTGGCGGTATCTTTGGAAAGTCATGGTGCCTATCGCTCGCCCGTCACTGGTCACAGTCATCCTGCTGAACGCGCTGGCCAGCTGGAACAGCTTCATGTGGCCGCTACTGGTGATCAAATCCACCAATAATCGCACCCTGCCCTTTGGTCTGTATGCGTTTACGACCGAAGGCGGCACCTATCAGGAGCTGATCATGGCCGCATCTACCGTGACCGTCCTGCCAATGATCATCCTGTTCCTGTTTGCGCGCAAACAGATCCTGCGCGGTGTAGCGCGCGGCGGCCTGAAGGGATGATCGGTCTGCTCTGTCCTCATCCTTGACCAGAATACACAAGCGCTGCGGATCATTCGCAGCGCTTGTGTTTCGCTGAGCAGCAGGCGAATGGTGTATATTCGCCACGTGCGTTGGGAACGTGTAATACTTCTATCCGTTCATCAGATCCTTCGCTTCGCGTATTCCGACAGCCTTCCGTCCAGCAGCGCGTCGATTACAGCAGCGACACCTGCTTGCGCATGATCACATGTGATATAGTCCGCGACCGCTTTGACCTCAGCTTGCGCGTTGCCCATGGCCACTGAAAAGCCACATGCCTTCAACATGGGGATATCATTATCGTAATCGCCGAAGGCCATGATCGATTTAGCTGAGAAACCAGAACGCTGAGCCAGATAGCATACGCCCTCATCCTTTCCGACGTCATTCAGCATGATCTCAAAATTATCGGCCGCTGATGCGGTCAGATATATGCCCTGCAACTTGGATACAAAACATTTCGCTGCATCGAAGCCCGCGCGGTCGCCTGTATTTTTCACCAGAAACTTGACGACACGGCGTTTCAGCGCCTCGTATCCGGCGTCAGGCGATATCACCACACGGACGCCCGAGCCGGCAAAATGCCCCCTGAATCGTTCTGCTTCTTTGTCGCTCAACGATCGATTGGTGTAAACACCATCTATCGTATAGACATTATAGATGCACGCCAGGGACTGTAGGATGCCAACAACCTCCGCAGCCAGTGCAGAGGTGAACGAGGCTTCTCGAAGCGGCTGACCGAAGGGACTGTCCCAGATCTGAGCGCCGTTCATGCCGACGATCCCACAGTGCTTCAACCCCGCGTCCAGCGCAATGCGGCTGCATACGGCGGGAAGACGCCCACTGGCAATGGCGATACGGATACCGCTGTCACAGGCACGTTTAAGCGCTTTCGCATTTGCTTCCGGCACGCGGCCGTCGTTTCCAAGCAGCGTACCGTCAAGATCACTGACGATCATCTGTACCTCTTGCTCGCCGGTCAAATGCGTTCCCTCCTTGTGTCTCGTCTGGTCATCGCTCCTCCACGGTCAGGTCACCAAACTCTGCCCTTCCGGCGCCGTATAACGCATATGCGGCCATTCCCCAAGCGAAACGGTCATCCTCCGCGTTCAGAAGCCTTTGACCGTTAATTGACAAAGTCAGCTGCGTCCCGACGGCCAGCACTTCAAATACGTACGTTTGATCCATCGACCACTCAAAGTCGGCGCTGGCGAGCCTGTCCAGTGTGAAGCCGTCATGGCGCAGGACAGAAACACGGTTCTCGCCGTCAAAGCCGAGATAATATCCCCGACGGGTCCCCTGTACACGCACACCGAGCAGATGGCTGACCCCGTTTCTGGGTGTCACCCTGCCAGACAAACGAACGTCTTTCATAAAATAATTTCCGGTGGCCGCTTCGGCGTGCTCCACCGACAGCGCGTGGATATGGTCACCCTCTACGTGCCAGGAGCCATGGTTCTGCGCGAATGGCAGGACGTTCTGAAATTCCTCAGGCATACGCCCTACAGCGAGGGTATAGTTCGCTTTGCCGGAAATGCAGAAGCGCCGAATCACCATTCTTCCGGAATCAAACGTGATTCGCGGGGAATTTCCTTCGATATACAGTCCGACTTCGCTGATCAGTCCGCCATCGACCTGAGGGAGAATAAACCGGAATCGGCAGTCTCCTTCCTCCCGAAGGATCGTTGTGGACAAAAGCGTCTGTTTTCCGCTGAGCGCTTCGCGGATATACGGTGTAACACAAATGCTCTCTCCGTTCCACTTTTCGTAGCGGCACTCGATCTCTGCTTCCTGGCCGGGATAAGCGATCGGTGAAAAAACCGGCTTATATCGTTCGTCACTGAAATCAGCGCGCCGGTAAAAGGTTTTCAGATATACGCCGGCATGCTGCCCCCGCTCCAGACGATTAAACATGACCTCATATCCGCCGTCACGATGCTCACCCCTGAACAGGCAGGTGTCCGATACGCATAGCCCGTGCGTCGCGCCGGGCAATACGAAATCGAAGCGGATCTCCCCTGGATGCCTGTGCGCTGTCACAGCGGACGGCACGTCGGCCTCGACGAGACGATAGGCCCAATAGGCCAGCTGCCAGACATAGGTAGGAATATCCAGAATATTCAAATAGCCCGAAGCGCCTGACAGCACCAGTTCATCATTGATAGGGCGGCGGTAGAGGGCCGGGATCGCTTCGACGCCGTTGAAGGCCCCCACGATCGTGCCGACATTGCCTGCATTGCAGTCTGTATCCCAGCCGCACATCGTAGCGATTTCAACCGTCCGGCAGAAATCACCTTGACCATAGCTCAACGCCAGAGCGCATACGCCCGCATTCGGGATGACATGACAGGCGCCCGGATAGCGGTCATAGCCCCATTCAGCTTCCAGCATCATACGGCAATCCTTCCAGATGCTGTCAGGATGCGCGTCGTGGAAGCTTCTGACCGCCTCGACCACCTGACGGTATCGCGATCCATCCGGCACTTGCTTCAGTCCCGCGTCCATGACCGCTTCGATATCCGTTTCAGTGAAAGCGGCCGATATACAGCCGGCGATAAAGGCCGCCCCGTTCAATGCCTCCCCGTCATGCGAGACACTGGCGGCATTCCGCGCATAACGTGCGGCGCGCGCAGGATCTCCCGGCGCAACCAGCCCCCACGTGTCGATGAAGATCTGCCCTCCGATCTGCTCTGCCACCGTACTGCCATTCTGGCGGATCGAGCCTGACTGCGGCGCCGGGATACCGTGAAGCAGGTTCAGGTATGCGGTATGCTCCGTACTGACACCCAGACCTCCCCACCAGAACATCCCGATGCCTTCTCGCGCGTAATTCAGATAGGCTTCAGCGACTGACGCCGTGGTTGGCTCAGCCTCCGTATCGTCCAGCGTCCGAAGGAAAAAAACCGGTCCGTTGACGTCATCATCCGCGGCAAAGTGCTTGTATTCTTTCACATATCCATGAATATCTCCATATACGCGTTCAATGCGTTCGGCGGTCCACATGGCCGGTTCCACCGGCGCGCCAAGGCGGATGCCCACGTTCATACCGAGGAATCCGCCGTATATTTTGCTCAAAAGCGTCTGCAGTTCCATCATCGCGCATGGTTCCTTTCAAAACAGGCGCCCCGGAAGACCGGAGCGCCCTTTGTCATCGCGTCAGTCAGTCGTTTACTTGATGACCGTTGCCAGATATTCAGCCAGCTGTTCGCCGCCGTTCTGCCAGTATTCGGCGATAAACTGGTCATAGTCATCCACCGGGCGCTGGCCGAGGATGATCGCCGTGGAATACTCGTTATACAGGGACATAACCGCGTCGTAATACGGGAGCATGTCGTCGGGAAGCACCACATCGACATCCTCGGTATAATACTTCTGCGCCAGTTCAAAGGACTCCCAGGCCTGCGGAAGCATCAGAATGGATTTGTCGACGAAATTCTCGTCCAGGCCGTTGAACGTCTCCCAGAATTTGGACCACCACTCGTCAAACCGATCCGTCAGCTCGACCTTGCCGTCGACTACGTTATAATGTACACCCTCGATGCCCAGCTTGTCAATGACGCGCCCATCAGGAGAAGCCATGAAATCAAGAATAGCGAAAGCAGCGTCCTTGACTTCCTTGGGGGAATCGGCGTTGATCGAAAAGCCACGGGTTTCCTTGGCAACGGAGGTGGAGATGTAGCTGACGCCACCCGCCGGAGGCAGCACGACACCCGCAGCAGCCTCGCCCTGGTTGTCTGTGATCTTTTTGCAGTAGGTGTCCACGACCGCACCCTGCGTCGCGCAGAACATGCCCAGCTCACCCGCGTAGAACTTCTTCTGCACGTCGGACCATTTAGCCGTCAGATAGTCGGGATCAATCAATCCTTCGGCATAGCACTGCGCATAGAACGCCAGCAGATCCTTTTCGGCAGGCGTGGCAATGTAATAGACCAATCTGCCCTCGTCATCCTTCATGATCGTGGAGGTCACGCCAAACGCGTGATTAAACATATGGTTCGCGCGGGTCATGGAGCCATCGCCGGAGAAAGCGTATTTGACATAGCCTTCGTCCACGAGCCGCTTGAGCGCCGTATGATAGTTTTCAACAGAGGGATCGTTCTTCAGCGTATCCAGCATGCCCAACGCTTCCAGATGGTCAGTCCGCATGATCGGAATGTAGGTCGTCGACCAGCTGAGCCACAGCAGGTAGGGATAATTGGCGGTACGCGCTTTGTTGTAATCGCTCATGATGTACTGCGCATATTTGGAATTGGCGACATATTCCGTCAGGTCTTCCAGCAGTCCAAGATTGGCGCAGGTTTCATCGCCGCCCTGGAAATAGATCAGGTCCGCTTCAAGTTCGCCGGTGGACAACGCCAGCGGCACTGCGTCCGCATAGGTGCCGGCGGGCGCTTCCATGATCTCAAGATCCACATACTGGCCCAGGGCCGCCATTTTCTCTTCGATGATGTTCGCCATGGTCTGAACGTCGGGATCTGAAGGATCAACATCCTTGCATAGATAACGCACGTGTACAGGATTGTCCTTGGTTCCGATTGTGGGCGACGCTTCCGCGAACGCCATAAATGGGATGGCCAGCGAAAGAATCAGCAGAACAGCAAGCAGTTTTTTCATGGATGAAGCCTCCTTTTTTATTCTCACTTCCGTAAAAACGGAAGCTGAAGACGTTTCAGCCCTTCACGCCGCCAGCAAGCACATCCTTTGTGTAATATTTCAGCACGAAGGGATAAATCAGCAGGATCGGAACCATCGCGATAACGATCGTGGCGTTTTTCAGCGCATTGAAATCCACGATATTCACATAATTGCGGATGTTGCGGTCCCCCACCATGGTCGCCGTGTCGTTGTTGACCACATACTGGCGCAAAACGACCTGCAGCGTGGTCTGGGACATCTTCGTGATATAGATGCCTGCCCGGAAATATTCATTCCAGCGGACTACGGCGTAAAACATGGTGATCGTGGCAATCCCCGCCTTCGCCAGCGGAATGATGATGGAAAACAGGAGCCGCATATGCCCCGCGCCGTCAATGCGCGCGCTTTCGCAAATTTCCTGCGGAACAGCCTGAAAATAGCGCATCATGATGATCAGGTAATACACAGATACTGCCGTCACCAGAATGACCGACCACTGGCTGCCCAGCAATCCGATGTCTTTGATCGTCAGATACTCGGGAACTGTTCCGGGATCAAACAGCATCATGATGATCAGGAATACCATGATCCCCTTTTTGAACATCAGCCCGGGCCGGGTCAGCACATAGGCCGCCGTGGTCGTTAACAGAATATTCAGCGCGACACCGATCACCGTAATTTTGACGGAATTCCACAGTGCGGGCATGATGGTGGTATTGGAAAGCGTGATCTGATAGTTCAGCAAAGAGAATCCCGCAGGAATGACCCGAAGTCCGCTCATATAAGGACTCAGCTTCGGATCAGAGAACGAATTGGCAATGATGTTCAGCAGCGGAACCAGCATGGTCAGCGCAAGCAGCAGCATGATCCCTGTCAGAATGAACTGACCTGGTGTATACTTTCTTTTCACCTGATAAGAAGCCTTTTTCATCGTTCCTGTCCCCCTTACCAGACGCCCTCGCCAGTCAGCCGTTTGCTGATCACATGCGTCAAAAGCACCAGGATCATGCCTACGACGCCTTTGAACAGGCCGACGGCGCTTGCGAGCGAATACTGCCCCTTTTGGATACCGATACGATAGATGTAGGTATCCAGGATATCGATGTTGTTCTGTACCGCATTGTTGGAAAAGTTGAGTACCTGGTCGAACCCGGCACTCATAAAGTAGCCGAGATTCAGGATAAACATGGTCGACATCGGGGCAAGCAGCGCGGGCAGAACAATATAGCGGATGACCTGAAAGCGGCTGGCGCCGTCAATATCAGCCGCCTCATACAGCGCAGGACTGATGCCGATGATCGTTGTGAAGTAGATGATCGAATCCCAGCCCAGCGACCGCCAGCCCTCAGAAATCATCAGGATCCAACGGATTTCGCCCTTATTGGTCATGTGGTTCTGCTTGGCGGCGCCAAAGTAGCTGAGCAGTTCGCTGAACGCGCCTTCAAAGGATAAGATATTGATCCAGATGCCTGCGATCACAACCCAGCCCAGGAAGTGCGGCAGATAAGAAATGATCTGTACCGCTTTCCGGCACCGCTGCATACGCATTTCAGACAGCAGAATGGCAAACAATACAAAAAAAGGAAACAGCAGGATATATTTCATCAAGCTGATGACCAGCGTGTTTCCAAGGATGGTTTTGAACTGCGGCGTGGAAAAAATCTGATTGAAATACTTCAGTCCCGCCCATTCCCAAAGCGCCTTGGCCTTGTAGGTGTAAAACGCCAGCCTCATATTGAAGATCGGAAGGACGCGAAACAGAAAAAAATACAGCAGCGTTGGGAAAAGGATCACATAGAGAATCCAGTCTCTGCGCAGCTGGATCCTGATCCTCTTCCGATGGTTGAGTCTGTCAGCGCCGGAAATCCGCTCCGATGGCGACATAGCCTGCCCTCCTGCCTGGCATACAATTCATTATTCCAACAGAAAGCGATCCACAATTGTTTAGACAATAGTATTATATCTCACACAATCCATCATGAAAATGTATATTCAGGGCAATATTTATACATTCAAAGCATATTTTACTTGACATTCGACGATTCCGCTCTATAATATGTGTGTAATTCCATCTGATTCACTGAAAGGAAAAGCCTATGCGCCCATTCAGGATTTTATCGCCCTGCGGCATGCTTGGCTATGGATTCCCGGAAGCGTCGTTTCACCGCGGGATGGCGCTTCAGCCCGACGCGATCGTCGTGGATGCGGGATCAACCGATGCCGGCCCGCACAAACTGGGTCTCGGAACCGCCATCGTCAGTCCACAGGCCTGCAAAAAGGATCTGACGTTGATGATCACCGCAGGCGCGCGCGCGGGGATACCGGTAATTATTGGTTCAGCCGGTGGCAGCGGCGCCCGCAAGCATGTGCTGTGGACACGCCGGATTATTGATGAGATCATTGAGGAGCAGCATATCACCGGGAAAAAGATTGCGACGATCTGGGCAGATATTCCCAAGGAATCCGTCACCCGGGCCATGTGCGACGGCACTCTCTTGCCGCTCGGCCTCGCGGTCAAGCCTCTCACCCCTGATCGCCTCGAGCGGACGACCGGCGTGGTCGCTCAGATGGGGCATGAGCCTTTCGTGGAAGCGCTTCGGCAAGGTGCCGATATCATCATTGGAGGCCGCGCTTATGATCCATCCCCGTTCGCCGCGCCGGCCATCCTTCACGGTTATTCCCCCGCTTACGCATATCATCTCGGCAAAGTGCTGGAATGCGCGGCGCTGTGCGCAACGCCCGGCACGACCAAGGACTGCATGCTGGGAACGATCGATGACGAAGGCTTTATCGTCACGCCGCTGTCTCCCGAACGCAAGTGTACACCGCTGAGCGTCGCTGCGCATACATTCTATGAAAAGGACCATCCCTATACGCTTCACGGGCCCGGCATCACCATGGACCTTTCCGGCTGCCGTTTCACTCAGTATGATGATGTGTCGGTCAGGGTGACAGGCAGCCGCCTGTCCGTTGATGACACCTATCGTATCAAGCTGGAAGGAGCGATGCAGGTGGCTTACCGGACGTTTGTGCTCGCCGGAATCCGTGACGAGCTGCTGCTGAGTCACCTCAAAGAGGTGGAATCAGCCGTTGTGCGGCAGGTTCAGGCGTATTATCACGAGATAGATCCTGATACTTACACGATCCATTTTATGAATTACGGCATGGATGCGGTACTGGGTGATTGTGAGCCGAACCCTGCGCCAGGGCATGAAGTCGGGGTCATGTTTGAGGTGCTTGCGCCGAGCCAGGAAATGGCGAATATGATCTGCGCCACACTCCGTTCCACGTTTCTGCATTATGGATATCCAGGGAGAAAATCGACCGCAGGGAATCTGGCCTTTCCGTTTGCGCCGAGCGATATTCCGTTCGGTCCGGTATTTGAGTTTTCGGTATACCACCTGATGCCCGTTCCGGACGGACTGACCATGTTCCCCATCGAGTATGACACTGCAGGAGGAGAACGGCATGGCACGGTTGTATGACTTGGCGAGCGTTGTGCGCAGCAAAAACAGCGGCCCATTCGAGATCACGCTTGACGCGTTGTTCGAGGACCCGGCGGCTTACCAGCGTGTCAAGCAATCCGGCGTGATCACTAAGAAACTGATTGCCACCCTCTATCATGTCGAGGAAGCGAGCGTAACGACGCTGGTGTTTTTTGATACGGCTTACGGGCTTAAAGTGACCTTTGCGCGCCGTGTCTCATCAGGCACCTGCCTGGACAGCGATGTTTATGGCGCCCAGCAGCATATTCCGCTGGCATATATCGAAATACCTGACTGAGGAGGCGTAATAGATATGATCAGCAGAGAAGCTCTGATCCGACAGCCTGCGCTGTTGCGCAGCAAGGCAGTGGGATGTTTGTGCGGCCTGGCGATCGGTGACGGATTAGGCGATGCTGCGCGCAAGCAGGAGAATCGCGTCAATTATGGCATCACCACCGACTTTGGCGTCGGAGACAGCTGGAGCACGGATGACACGGAATTCGCGATGCTGACCGCGCGCACTCTGATCGACTGCGGAGGCAGATTGACGACAGAACACGTCGTGGACGCGTGGCTGAAAAACGTGGCCATTCAGGATGAATTCAAACGCGGCGGGCAAAGCGAAATCGCTGCAGCAAAAAATCTGCTGCGCGGGCTTCGTCCCCCGCAGTCCGGTATGTTCAACACTTACCATATGAGCGATGGTACAGCCATGCGCATCAGCCCGGTCGGGATATTCTGCGCCGGCGATCCCGGACGCGCGGCGCGTCTGGCGGAAGTAGACGCTTCCATCAGTCATTCCGAAGACGGTATATGGGGTGCGCAGGCTGTCGCCGCGGCCGTGGCGACAGCGATGGTGGATGGCAGCATCGACGATATCATTGACGCTGCCATTCGCTGCATGCCGAAAGCTTCCTGGCTTTATCACAATATGACAGAGGCGTTGGCGCTGATCGACAGGCAACACGGCGCTGTCATCGATTGCTGGATGGCGCTGCACGACTTGCTGCAGGCAGCCACCTGGTCGACAACAGCCGAAGCTGTTCCGGCTGCTTTCGCCTGTCTGAAACTCTCTCACGACACTTTCCGTGAAGGCATGATTCTCGCCGCCAATTACGGCCGGGATGCTGACACCATCGGTGCGGTCACCGGCGCCATTCTGGGCGCGAAGTACGGCGTAGAAGCGATTCCCCCGCACTGGATTGAAAAAACCCGCCATCCCGCCGGTATCTGTCTGCAATTCACCAAAGGGCTGGACGTCGTCAGCATCGCCGAGGAACTGGCGGCACTGATGTCCATGGGATGACCAGATGGCAGGCCGCTGACATGTGACCGCCGGGAGGAGTTGTGCATGAAGCTTCAATGTAACAAATATGTGTCTATATTATTCCTGCTGCTCGTTTCGTTCTTTGCTGCGCACAGCGCGTACGCGATAGAATCCACCGTCCGGTCCATGTAAAGTCCATCGCGACGCTCGCCCGCGGCGTAACGGAATTAACTGTCTACAGTGACACCGTCAAAACCGAAAAGCTGGGTAAGCTGCAGAAGGGTGCTGAATATGAGGTACTGGGGGTCAGCGGATCCTATTACAGGATCTTTTTCAACGGAAGCGAAGGCTACGCCCCGATCTCCAGACTGACGCTGAAGGGCCCAGAAAGTGAAACGCCTCATCCCCAGTGTCTTTCTTCCGGCCTGGCGCTGGAGGAATACCTGTATTCCTCGCTCTCCCGGTCAAAATCCATCGCGGTATCCGGTGTCATCCAGACTGAGACGCCGCTGGATACACTGTTCATCTTTCTGTGGGACGAACGGCAGCAGCGCATGGAACAGGCGCTGGCCATGGAAGTAAAGGCGCGTGTCTCCACCCTGGACATCCATGACGTGTGCAAAACCATCGCTTTTCCATCGATCACTCCCGGACGGAAAACACTGTTATTTCAGGGCGCTTCGGGCAACCAGCTGGTGGAGATCGACCGCATGCCGCTGTACATCTGCGGCAGCTTCAGCGCAGTCAGAAACATCAACGATCAGTGTAAATTCTCCGCTGGCAGAAACCAGGATCAGTTTTCAGGACGAAGCTGGACGCCTTCTTCCCCCAGTGATAGCCTGACCATTACCCTGCCTGAAAGCGGCGCCGCCACGATGATGACCATCGAATGGCGCTTTCCCTCGTCGTCCTTTACCGTAATATGTTCAGACGCAGATCACCATGTCCTGAGCGAGGAGTCCAGGTCGACCGGCTTTTACGCAGACGCCGTGGCCTTTCCACAGAAAACGCGGGAAGTGCGCCTGTCAGTGGCCGGAAATGACAACTGGGTCCGGAATCTATGTGTTTATGACGCAAATCACCCTGACAACGCCGTACAGTGCTGGCAGCCCATGCCGGAGAAACTGGACCTGCTGGTCTTTTCGCCCCATCAGGATGACGAGCTGCTGTTCTTCGGAGGCGCGATTCCCTATGCCTGTCACATTGGCGCGGACGTGGGCGTGGTGTATATGACCAATTGCGGGCGCAACAGATATGGTGAAGCGCTGGATGGGCTCTGGACGGCGGGACTGCGTTATCATCCAATTTTCATGAACTGGCGGGATCAGTGGGGGATGAGCATCAAAAACGCCATGAAAACATGGCATGAAAACGATGTCGATCCGCAGCTTGAGGTGGTTCGCCTGATCAGAAAATACCGGCCGGAAGTTGTTTTAGGCCCTGATCCAGAAGGCGAATACGGTCACGCGCAGCACAAGCTGACGTCCCTGTTGGTATCCGAAGCCATTCCGCTGGCGATGGACGAAAGCTACGACCCCGATTCCGCGCAGGAATATGGGGTTTGGGAGGTTAAAAAAGTTTATTTACACCTGTACAGTGAAAACAGGATCCAAACGGACTGGGAACGCCCTTTTTCCCCCGACAGTCCCATCAGTCCACTCTTTCTCGCCAAGGAAGCATACGACAAGCACCGCTCTCAGCAAAAGGAATTCAGTATGAACCGAGAAGCGGTCAAGTACGATAACAATATCTTTGGCCTGTATTACACGGCGGTTGGACCGGATGAAGCGAAGAACGACCTCTTCGAACATATCGAACTTGGACGGCATGAATGATGGTGACCGAGCGCTTCATCCGGCGACTGTCAGCCTGTCCAGCGAATAACCCTGCGCATATCGCCGCAGATAAACTTCGGTGCAATGCCTGCAACGGTCAAACTGACGGGCCGCGCCTTCCACATCGTCATACACCTTCCACAGCCCGCAGAGCTTATAGCTGTCCTTCCTGTGCATAAAGCCGTCCACATCCGCAGGCGGATATCCAAGAAACAGCCCCACTTCATGTGGAAAATCTTCTTCGTCGCGCAGCCGACTAATCAACTTCGCCAGGCATTGATTGGCGTTGCAACTGCTGTAGCCGCATTCAGAAAGCAAATTTCTGGCCAACGGCTGGTGCAGGTCACGCTCCAGCTGATGAGGACGATACAGATAGAGCAGGGCTCTTCCTTTCTGGTATCGCAGCGGTAATATGCGCAATCCCTTGGAGCGTAATCGCAGATTGATCTGCCGCAGCTCCTGCGTCATCGTTTCACGGTTTTCAAATACGCAGCTGAACATATTTCCTGTTTTCAGGCAAGCCATGGTGGGCGCGCAATTCCGAATCAATGTTTCGTTGGACATGTCAGCCTCCATCGTCAGCATACGGGTCAAATAGTTAGTTTGATCTAACTCACCGTTTTAAAAAAACAGCCTTACAGCAATTCGGGTTGGGAGAAAACAATCAAGGTTAGACACATCTAACATCAGGATAATACCACAGGTCCAAGTGTCTGTCAAGGACATATTGATCAAAAAAGCTTCAAATCAAAGGATCTCTGAACTCTCTGAAAATTCTCTCGAATGACTGCCTGAGTGATCCAGTTCGCGCACAGAGGAAAACTCAGTCAGTACATCACTGACAGAGGCTGCGTTCATCACCTGAACATAGCCCTGGAGAGATTTTGCTTTATTCATCAATATACGGGAATGATGGTCGAGCAGAATATGGCACATGAAGCGACCGTTTTTAGCTTCCTGAATCAGGTTGACTGCGGCGGAATTGCCGTCAAACACTAATAGCGTTGATGGCCGGCGTTTAAATATTTCATAGGCAAAGCTCTTATACAACCCCATGCCGGAGGATTCAATGGACAGGCTGGCCGTGACGCCGCTGCGGCGCAGGCGAGCAGCCTCCGCCTGAGACAGCATCGTCGGAACGATGCAATGGATGCGAAATCTGCCCTGATTCATTTTTACCAGATAGCCCTCATAGCCCGTCAGCCGATGCCCGATGACGAAGATGATTTTTGACGGGTCACCGGCACGCAGGAGAAGATCGATGATATGCCTGCCGTCATCGCGCAACCTGGTATGATGATTGCTGTTATTAAAGCTCCCGCCTGCGACGATCACAGGATATGCGCTATCCGGAAGGCTGCATAGCTGAGCTGACAGCACGTGGTCAGTGCAGACGCGCGTATCGTCAGCCCACAGTACCTGGGCAGGCGCCTGCGCCTGTTCGAGCTTTTTTGACAGTCGATCAGTGATGTTCTTTTCTGTGATTTTCTGAACTGCAAAAAGCGCGTTTTTCCGTTGGAACGCGCTCAATCCGCGGTTCAGGCATTCGCGATCAGCTTGCCGCATCAGGTATAAATCATCATACTGAAGGTCAAGGAGCTTTTCCAGCGCCAATTCCTCGTCGATTGAATCGGTGCCGTACATTGCGCCCCCGTCGGTCCCCTGAACGCACAAAATGCCGGCATGCAGATATTGCTTCAGCGGATGCTGATCGAGGCGGCTGAGATTATTCAGCCTGACGTTGGAGGTAATCTGAAATTCGAGAACCGTCCGGCTTTCCCGGAGCTCGCGAAGCAGCCGTTCTCCTTTCGCTGATCTCAGATTGCAGGTGTACAGTCCGTGGCCGATTCTGAGCTGAGGCATAGGCTGTCCAGGAAGCAGGGCGTCCCGTACGCATTTCAGGCTGTTGGATACGTTGTTTCGCAGGCTGTCGTTTTCGCCGGCGTGGATACGGATGACGAAATCAGGCACGGTCAGCGTGATCGACACCAGCTGATGAATCACCTGACGCAATTCGAGAATGTCATTGATCTCCTCGCCGATGATATCCGCGCCGGCTACATAAGGATCATCCGCGATCGCGCGGATCACATGCAGATTGGATATCAGGTAATCGTTAGGAGTGATCCGGTCTCTCACAATTGTAAGCGGAATGCGCCGGATGCCGGCCAGAAAGCGGATCAAAACACCAGTTTCTTCTGTCACAGCCGGCATGACGCGGTGTATCTGTGCCAGCCTGATAATCGCTTCTTCCTTTCTGGACAGCGCTGTGTCTGTGATTTCTGTATATCTGATGCCGTGAGAAGCATATTGCCTCGCAATCCACAACAGCTCATCCTCAAAAAGCGAATTCCGGGAAAATACCGGATGTGCTTCATCTGCCAGCATTTGGCGAAGGACCCGAACGACCGTATCATTGGGAATGGATTCAACATTCGTCAGCTCAACAGGTTGCGGATGCCGCTCGCCTTTGGTGAATACATATC
>CAMNEH010000026.1 GCA_946536315.1 uncultured Clostridia bacterium | reverse complement strand
GTGATGAATGTGATACGAAGCTGATACGAAAGTGATAGAAAAGTGTTCCTTTACATCGCTGCGCAGGTGTGATAGACTCTAATCGTCGAAACCGTTTCCCGGAAGGGAGGCGGTTTTTCATTGTTCTCAGAAAGGAGCATCCTCCTATGACGAAGACAAAGACCCAGCCCGGGTTCCTGCTGTATCACGAAGACCTGCACGCGATGAGCTTTCTGACCGACGCGCAGCTGGGCGCGCTGGCGCGCGCGCTGCTGGAGGTGTCCGAGACGGGCGGCGTGCCCGCGGCGGAGGACCCGACGGTGAACGCCTGCCTGCAGCTGCTGGCGCAGAAGGTGCTGCGCGACCGGGCGGCATACGCCGCGCGCTGCCGTCAGAACAGCCTGAACCGCCGCGCGCGCGGACAAGCCTCGACGACCGTCGACGATCGTACACAAACAGAAACAGCAGACGGAACAGAAACCGAAAACGAAACCGAAACCGTAAACGAAGCAGCAGTGGATGCGGGCGCTGCTGCTGCTGCGGACGGGGACGGACAGACGGTCACCCGGGCGCAGGTGCTGGACGCGGCGAAGGCCTACGGGCTGCCCTGCTTTCCCGGTCAGCTGCGGGACATGGATAAGCTGATCAGCGAGTACGGCGCCGAATGGACGCTGGCCGCGGTTCACCGCGCCGGGACGGGCAAGAGCCAGACCTGGGGCTATGTGCGCGGCATACTGGCGCAGTGGCGGCAGGCCGGGCGCATGGACGCGCCGGGGCAGGCGGCGCGCACGCGCACCGTGGCCGCGCAGCGCTACCGCCAGCGCGAATACAGCGAGGAGGAGATGGCCGAATGCCTGGGCGTGGACGCGCTCTTCGCGCCGGATCACTGTTCACAGGGTGAACGGTAGCAATGAAAAGAGGCTGCCGCGGCGATGGGCGGCAGCCCCGGGGAATATCATGGTGATTCGTTCAAAGTTATTCGTTCAGCAGGCGGAGCTGGGCGGCGAGCGCGGCGCGCGTCATGGCGGCGTCGGGCTGGTCAGCGGGCAACTTCGCTTCCTCGGGCATGGGCTCGCCGGTGGCCATCAGCATGAAGCCGGCGAGGATCTCTTCGTTCATGGCATACGTGAGCTCCGTGTCGGGCGCGTAGTCCGCGGGCACCAGGCCGTAGCCGGTCAGCGCGGCGTAGGCTTCCTCCGCGTCCTGACCCCCGCCGATCAGCACATACAGGCCCATATACAGGTCGCTGATGGTCGCGGTATTTTCCGGCCCGAAGGCGTCCTCGCTGACGGGGAGCATCAGCCCGTTTTCAAACGCGTAGCGCACGTCGGCGTACCAGGGAGCGTCCTCCGGGACGTCCGTCAGGGTCACCTGGGAGGCGTCCTGCGCGTTGAACGGGTTCAGGATAACGTCGTACCGGTCAGCGTTCTCGTTGATCATGGCGGCGCTGCCCGCGGTGGAGCGGATGCCGGACTCGCTCAGCTTACGGAACATTTCGGAGGCCGCGGTGACCGCCTCAGGCGTGATGGTTTTCAGCTCGCGCATATATTTCAGCCGCAGGTCCTGCGGGTCGCCGTTCAGGATGCTGACCGCCGCGCCGATGGCGCCGGTGAGCTCGCCGGAGGACTGGCTGAGCTGGGAATAAGCGGACATGACGTAGCCGTCCAGCACGCTCTTTTCGATCTGGTACTGCGCCAGCTGATCCGCAAGGCCGTCGTACACGTCGAAGGTTTCCACGATGTTGGGGTCGCGGTAGGTCAGCAGGTAGAAGCCGCCGTCGTCCACGCTGCCGCACCAGGGCGCGTACACGCCGTATGCGTCTCGCAGGCCGGGCACCAGGAACACGTCCTCCACCAGCGCGGCCAGGGCGTTCAGGCTGCCGTGATAGCCGTCCGGCATGCCCAGCGTGGCGAAGTCGGCGATCAGGGCATTGTACTGCACCTGCGTATCGACGATCAGGCCTTCGCGCTTGGCGGGCACGGGCAGGTCATAGGCGGCCGCCTCGATCGGGGCGTCGCCCAGCCTGGCGAGGAAGGCGTCCGCGAGCGGGGCGTTCAGCGCGATGCTCTCTTCGTTGCCCGCAAAGGCGACCAGCGCCTGGGTGCGGTTTTTGAGGGCCGACTGAATGCCGCGCAGGGCTTCGATGACTGCGTCGGGCGAGGTTTGCATCGCCGCTTCGACCTGCTCGAGGAAGGCGTAGTACTCCAGGAAGTTCATGTAATTGTAGAGCCGGTACAGCGGATTGGTGACGGACAGCGCGCGGTACAGCAGGATCTGGTACGGCGCGCCGTTGATGGTGGTGCGCAGGGATGTCTTCACGGAGCTGATCTTTTCAAGCAGCTTCTGGGGATCGGAAAAATCGGTTTCGAACACGATCTCGTACATCAGGTCGTAGCCGGCGGCGAGGTCCTCGTCGGTGCCGGTCCAGCCCATGCGCAGGTAAGGCTTGTGCGCTTCCTCATTGCCCAGCAGGGAGGCGCGGATCTCGCGGCCGTACAGGTAGCGGTCGCTGAGCAGGGCCAGCTCGTCCAGGGTATGGGCGGAGGTGTCCAGCTCGCCAAGCAGCTGGGTGAACAGCTTGAACCAGTGGAGCTCCTCCTGCGTCAGGCCGGAAGCGTCCAGGAACAGGGAGACGCGGCCGATGCCGTCGACATCCGCGACGGCGTTGACGCGGCGGACGGTGTCCTCGCCGGTTTCGTCGGTCACGTCATACAGGCGGATCTCCTCGGGCAGGGACGAGACGTCCACAGCCTGCAGCGAGGCGACCATGTCCGCGGTGCCGGCGTCGTCCGTAGCTTCGGCGTTGGTGCGCGCGATGATCGCGTTGAGCTCGTCTTCGCTCATCTGGGCTTTGATCTCGGCCAGCCTGGCGCGGAGCGCTTCATCGTTGGCTTCCTTCTGGCCGGGCTCGGGATAGGTGGTGACCAGCGCGGTGGTCTGGCTGCCGATCAGCCATTTTTTGATGCCCGCCTGATACAGGCCCTGGGCGTTCCAGTCCTCAATGGAGGAGAGCGCGTCGGTATAATCCATGTAGGCGAACGGGTTGCCGCTGGTGGCGTAGGAATAGGCGATGTTGGGAATCAGGCCGACGCCGACTTCGGCGTCTTCCATGACCAGCTTCGTGCTCAGCGACAGGGAGGCCATGGCGGCGTCCACCATATCGGCGGCGAAGCCGGTTTCGGCGATCTCGGCCAGCGCCTGGTCGATGGTGGCCTTGAAGACCGCCGCGTCCTCGGGATTGACGCTCGAGGCGACGAAGACGATCGCGTCGTCCGGCGCGGAATCATCGATATAGGTCGCGAAATCCGCGGTCGGCAGCGCGCGCCTGACCGCCAGCGACATGGCCGAGGATTCGGTGACCAGCAGGTCGGTCAGGGTGTTCATGACCAGCTGCTCGTGCGCGTCGTCGCGCAGGCCGGGGCAGACGATGTAGTAATACACGGTGGACTGGTTCTCCGTGCTGCTGCCCGCCTCCATCGGGAAGCCCTGGGACACCTCCACCGGCGCGGTAATCGGGGTATAGCCGCTGTCCGTGTAGGTGAACTCTGCCTTTTCATACGGGGCGAACGCGTCGTTGAGCAGGCGCAGGAACGCGGTGTAATCGTCGAACTGTCCGTACAGGAAGGCGATGCAGTTGGACGGATGGTAGAACAGGTTGTGGTAGTTTTTCAGGCTGTCCCAGGTCATCTCGGGGATATAGTCCGGATCGCCGCCCTGGTCCAGGCCGACGGCCGAGCCGGGGAAGGCGGCGCGGTACGCGTTCATCATCGCGGCGCGGCTGAGCGTCGTCGCGCCGAGCATTTCCGAATAGACAGTGCCTTCAATGGTCAGCGGATCGTCCATGCTGGCCATGCGGTAGCGCCAGGCCTCCTCGCGGAAGATGCTTTCGTCCTCCATGATGATCGGGTGCAGGCAGCTGTCGGTATAGAAATCCGCGTATTTCAGCAGCTGCGCCTCGCTGAGCGACGCGACGGGGTACGTGGTCATGACGCTGTAGGTGGACGCGTTCATGTACGTGTTGTACGTCTGGTAGCTCAGGTTGAAAAACAGCGCCTTCGACGGATATTTTTCGCTGCCGTCGAGGGTCGAGTGCTCGAAGACGTGCGGCAGGCCGGTATTGTCCGTCGGACGCGTCAGGAACGTCAGGTCAAAGACGCGGTTGGTGTCCTCGTTGGCGATATACATCAGCTTCGCGCCGGTGCGCTGATGCTCAAACAGCATGATTTGCGCGCCGATCAGGGCGAATTCGCGCGTTTCAAGGACCTCGAAGCCCTCGATCACGTCGCCGGTCACCGGCGCGTCGCCGGCCGCCGGCGCGGTGGCCGCCTCCGCCAGGGCGAGCGCGCCGCTCAGCAGCAGGCAGAACGCGAGCATGCAGGAAATACAGTTCCGCAGGATATGCATGGACATCCCTCCTCTTTTTAGAATAACAGTTCAAATTTTACCGCAGAATGCCTCAATATGCAAGAGATATATTGACAATTATTACGAAAATTGTTACAATTATATGGCGAATTTGTTACGCTTTTGACAATCAAGGAGGAGGCGTGAGGCGATGAGGTACGCGGCGGGCTGTCTGGCGGTGGCGCTGATCCTGTGCGCAGGGCTTTGCCTGGCGGAGGGGAAGCTGGCGGGCACGTTGACGGAGGCGGGATATGACGTGGAGGCGCTGATGGCCGAAGCGCCGCTGGTCACGCAGGTGCAGGTGGACAACGGCGGGCTGAGCTTTGCGGCCGGCGCGCTGACGGACCTGAGCGTGGTGATTTACGGCGCGGACGGGGAGGTTTCCGGCGAGCTGGGCCTCGGCGATTTTACGTACGAAAACGGCGTGTGGTCGGCGGCCTCACCGCTGATGACCCCCGGAGCGGACGTAGACATCGCCACGGCCAACGCGGCGGGCTACGGCACCTACTCCACCTCGGAGGGCGGCGGCGAGGCCTGGCTGCAGGACGGCGCGATCACGATCGGGACCGACGGCGCGGTGACCATCGCCGACACGGACGGCGTAACGCTGCATTACAATCCGTCGGGACGGCTGACTTCCTATACCTACACGGACGACGCGGGCATGGATTTCACCTACTCAGTGAGCGGACGGCTGATGATGATGACCGGCGGCATCGACGCGCTGGGCGGGCAGGTGCTGTGGACGGCGGAGAACGGCTGGTTTATCTGGCAGGCGTCCGCGGACGAAGCCGGCGCCGGCGAATGGGTGCAGATGACCAACGCGCAGATCACCGACGCCTTGCCCTACGCGCTGGCGGGCAAGCCCATGCGCGTGGAGTGGAAGCGCCAGTGGTACCCGGACAACACCGCGTGCGTGATGGGCCTGAGCCTGAGGGACATGGACCCCGCGCGCACGGATAAATGGTACAACGTCCTGCCCGTGCGCGTGGATCAGGACGGGCAGCAGACCTTTTCCATGGTCGCGTCCAACCTGTATATCGTCGGCAAGGTCGCGGTGACCGTGCGCGGGGACTGGGTGACGGTGGATTACAGGTACTTTGGCGACGACGACGACATCCTCAGCCTCGGCGAAACGGTGGCGTGGTTCACCTCCATGGACCAGCTCACGCCGGAATACCTCGCCGCGCCGGTTTCCAACTGCCGCTTCGGCAAGCGGATCAGCCGGACGAAGGACCTGAACGGCCAGCCGGTGGCGCTGCTGTTCATCTGCAACCGCGTGACCTATGCGCAGCCCTATACCGACACCGGCGCGCTGCTGACCCGCTACTGGCCCAACCATCCAAGGTACGTCAAATACCGCGAGCAGCTGACAGGGCTGCTCGCGGCGATCGAATAAAGATGTCGGATATGACGGCATCTGCCCGGAGATGCCTTGCTGGTTTAGTATAATCACGCATATAATGTATGTTCGGAGGTGTTCATAATGAAATATGGATATATGCTGTTATGCGTCATGCTCGTGCTCTCAATGGCTTCGTTTTCATACGCGGACGACTGGGATTATGAGATCATTTTAAAAAACTGTTACTCTGAAGACGAGGTCGTGATACCTGAAACTGTGTCAGGCATACCGGTCAAGGTGATCGGTGATTTCTGCTTTGCCGGGAGCGAGACGCTGGACGAACTTGTCATTCCCGAGTATATCGACACGATCGGCGAATACGCATTTACTGAATCGACTTTATCGAGTGTAGAGTTTCAGGCTCAGACGTTTAAATCAATCGGCACCGGCGCGTTTTCACTGACTGACCTTGAGAGAATTGTCCTTCCCAGGAGAGTGGACTATCTCGGAGAAGAATTGTTCAGGGAATGTTTTGAATTGGTAGAGGTCACGCTGCCTGACATCGCGATTTATGAGCTTCCCGCATATACATTTTTTGAATGTGATGGCCTGAAAACGCTTTTCCTGCCAGATTCCATTGAAAAAATCGGCGACAGCGCGCTGTATTACTGCGCTTCCCTGACTGATGTGCATATTCCGGAAAAACTCGTCACCATTGAAGAAAGCGCCTTTGAAAGCTGCGTCAGTCTGGAATCCATCAGGCTGCCCGTTGGGGTGAGATGGATTGGAGAAAACGCCTTTTTGGATTGTGAGTCCCTGAAAACCTGTTATTTGCCTGAAACGGTTGAATATATCGGTCCAGATGCGTTCGATGGCTGTGAATCGCTTTGTCTGGAAGTGCATTCCGACAGTTACGCTCTGCGCTATGCCGAAGAATACGGGATTGATTACAAGATTGTCGAAGCTGCTTCAAAATAATGCTCACGTATCTGTTCAATCGTCCCATCCTTCGACAAGCGCAGGAGCAGTACCATTGCGCAGTGAAAGACAGGCATGAAAAGAAGAGATGCTATGACGCACCGCAGTTGAGATGAAGCTCAGAATACCAGACACGATTGTTTTTTAGAAAAGCCGAAAAAAAGTGATTACGGTATTTGAAGCACAAAAGAACGATGCAACATTTCTTTATCAAGGAATACATCATTTGTCATCACAATATACATATGGATTGTTTGAGATTATGACGATAGGTGACGGCTTCTTTGCCAAATGCCATATGTTGCAAAACAATCATGATTCAAACATCGATGAATAAACGTCAAGTAGATTGCATATCATCTTGAAAATTTATACGCAAGAGCGTGCTGCGGAAGTTGATAGTGGATCCCGACACTGGTAGCGTCAAGCAATGGACATAAGGCGCTGACAATGGCATCAGCCTCATCTGTATTCCTTCCCGAGGACGGCGAGCACGGTGCGCACCATGGTGCGAAGCTCAGAGAGAAAGCTGAAGTGGCGGAGACTGTCCAGGTTCCATTTCATTTTTTCCGGGAGCACCTTTTCCAGATAGGTCCGGTCCACATCTTCGGCGGCATTCAGCAGGGTTTCCTCGTCCTTATAGCGGATACTGGCCTCGGACGTAATGCCCGCGGGCAGGAGCAGCGTGGCATAATACTCCGGCCGGTATTGTTCCACATACCGGACCGCTTCCGGACGGGTCCCCACGAAGGACATGGTTCCCTGCAGCACATCCAGCAGCTGCGGCAGCTCGTCCAGGCGGAGACGCCGCAGCTTCCTGCCCACGCGGGTCACGCGGGGATCATTCCCGACCGTGACCGCCGTGCCGAGCCGCTCGGCGTTCGTCACCATGGTGCGGAATTTATGGATTTTGAACCGTTGCCCATAGGCGGTAACACGCAGCTGCCGATAAAAAACAGGACCCTCGCTGTCCAGCCGGATCCAAAGCGCGATCACGGCCATCGGAACAGCGAGGATCACCAACAGCAAAAGCGCGGCAATAACGTCAAACCCGCGCTTCAGCGCAAGCTGTCCGCGTTTGCCGCGCAGTGTGTCCCAATAAGGCTTTACCTCCGGCGTCCGCATTTCGTCCGGCAGGTCCTTCCAGGCTTTCAGCATACGCCCGTTGCTTTCAGGACATCCTTCAGCGTTTCGCAGACGTAATCGACATCCTCATCGGTCATCAGGGTATGCAGGGGCAGGGTAATCAGGTTATGATAGTAGTCATAGCTGTTCGGATACCCGGAACAGTCCTTGCCGTAGGCGGACATCATCGGCAGCGGCTTGTAATGCACGTTGGTGGATACGCCCTCTTCGGCCATTTTGGTGATGATCTCGTTGCGCTTTTTTTCGTCCGCCCCGGGAATGCGGATCAGGTACAGGTGGTTGGAGCTGTCCATAAAATCCGTATGGTGGATCATATAAGAGATGCCCAGCGCGTCGCAGGTGGCATTGTATTTCCGGATCATTTCTATCCGCCGCGCCTGCAGGCCCAGGTAGCGGTCCAGCTGTCTCAGACCGATCGCCGCGGCGATGTCCGTCATATTGCACTTATAGCACGGTCCGATGATATCGTATTCCCACGCGCCGCTCCGGGTTTTCGCGAAGGCGTCCTTATTCTGGCCGTGGAGGGAGAGCAGCTGATACATCTGGTAAATCTCAGCGCTGCTGATGCCGGGCAGCGGCCGCCAGGTCGCCGCGCCGCCCTCCGCAGTGGTGAAATTTTTGACCGCGTGAAAGCTGAACGAGGTAAAATCCGCAATCGCGCCGCAGAACATGCGCTTCCCATGGAAATCGCGGCTCGCGCCGAGGCTGTGCGCGCTGTCGGCTACGACCGCGACCCGGCCGATGGCCGACTGTATCCGCGCGGAAAGGTCGCCCAGCAGCGTACCGTCGGACGTGACCGGCGTGAACATCGCCTTTTTGGCTTCCACGATGCGAAACACGCGCTCATAATCGCACACGATGCCGCCCAGGTCCACGGTCACGATCGCCTTGGTTTTGGGCGTGATCGCCTCCGCCATCGCCTCGTAATCCATCTCGGGCATATGCGTGACGGGATCGCCGTCCTTCTGGATATCGACAAATTTGACCGTCGCGCCGCAATGGATGGCCGCGCTCGCCGTGGCCGTATAGGTGTAAGCCGGGATAATCACTTCGTCCCCGGGCGCGATCCCTAAAATACGAAGGTTGAGCTCCTCCGCCGCGGTCGCTGAATTCAGGCACACGACGCGGTTGGCGTACTGCGATTTCCCATCGTCGCTCGCGCAGTCAATATCTGTCCGGCCTGTTTCGATATAGGCGGCCAGCCTGCGTTCCAGCAGTTTGGTCCTCGGCCCCGTCGTGATCCAGCCGCTGCGCAGCGCCGCCACGACCTCTTCGATTTCAAGCTCCGTAATATCGGGTGAACCAAATTTGACCGTGCGTTTTTCCCTCATATCCAGTCTACTCCCGAAGCGTACACTTCAAACATGCAGTCTTTCACTCAAAAGTGTTTCGTTATGCTATCAACACTGTTGAGTTCTGATTATTATATCAATTTACCACCGGATTGTAAAGATTGGATTGGCCTGTTTGATAAAAAATGTTCACCCGGGCATTTCCGCAAAAGCGTCTGAAAAAAAACAATCCATTTCATTTTTGGTATGAAATACCGCCAGATACATCTGATTGCTCATAGCCACCGCCAATGCGTCCGGCAGGCGCTCCACCATGCGCAGATTGGAACGATATTTTTCACAAAATGCTTCATGGGACAGCACAAAGCGCTTGCCGTCGCGGCGTCCGGCAAAGGCGCAGTAGTAGCGCTCACCGACCGGCTTGGTGGAACGGTCGAAGGCAATCATATCCGCCCAGATTTTGTATACGTCCGTCGAGCTGCCAAAGTTCATCATGTCCGGGGAATAACCGCCGCTCGGCCGCATATTGACCTCCAGCGCGACCACCTGCCCCTTGCGCCCGATATGCTGATCGCTGTTCAGGCGGAAAAACTCAAAATGCACAAACCGGCTGCGTACCCCGAAGCTCTTCGCCACTGCCCGCCCGGCTTCGCGCACGTCGTCGGCCAGGTCCCGGACCATATAAAACATCGTGTTTTCCCCGTGATTGACGATATCCATGATGGAAACCGGGGTCACGTTGCCGGTTTCAAACACCGGGTCCCCGTGGCTGTCTATGATCGCGTCGTAGCTGTTGATTTCAGCGTCGATGAATTCCTCCATGATGTAGCTGACACCGGGGCGCTTGTCGCGAAAGAAGCGGCGGAGATCGTCTTCATTCGTCAGCTTGTGCGTATCGGACGCGCCGACGCCGTCGTCCGGCTTGACGATCACCGGCCAGCCGACCTCAGCAATCAGCGACACGCAGTCCTCCCGGCTGTCGGCCAGACACCAGCGCGCGGTCGGGATCCCGGCGCGCTGGTAATAGGGCTTCATGCCGCTTTTAAAGCGGATGCGCGCCAGGTCTGACGACTGCCAGCCGCTGGTGATGTGAAAATCCGTGCGCAGCATGGCGTCGTGGGTGAGCCAGTATTCGTTATTGCTTTCCAGCCAGTCGATCCGCCCGTACCGGCTGATGAAATACGCGACCGCGCGGTAGACCTCGTCATAGCTTTCCAGCGTGCTGACCCGGTAATACTCGTTCAGGCTGTCGCGCAGCTCAGGCAGCAGTCCGTCATATGGCGCGTCGCCGATGCCCAGGACATTCAGCCCGTTATTTCGCAGCTCCCGGCAGAACCGCCAGTAATTGGCCGGAAAGTTTGGAGAAATAAATACAAAGTTCCTCATGCTCCCTCTCCCATCTTCCACATTTTCCGCCGGCGCCCGTCTGTCCGGCACGCGTATATTATCATAATTCCGTTGCGTTGACAATCAATTTGATCGCATTGACAAAATCATCAGCCGTGAGCAGCAGCTGATCGACAGACTGACAGTATTCAATCGATCTCCCTTCTTTGTGTTGACAATTCATTGCAAATACAATAAAATGTAATAACATCGAACAAAAGGAGTTGATCGTATGTCTACCATCCAGCTGCGTGTTGACGATCAGATCAAGCAGCGCGCAGATCACCTCTATGCCAGCCTCGGTCTGGATACCTCCACCGCCATCCGCATGTTCCTGCAGGCTTCCCTGGAAGCCAACGGCATCCCCTTCGAGGTCCGCCATCGTCCGAACGCGGAGACGCTGTCCGCTCTGCGCGAAACGGAAGATATTCTGGCCGGCCGCGCGTCCTGTCAACGCTATCACAGCGCACATGCCGCCTTTGACGCCGCTCTGGCTGAGGAAGACCATGCTTGATATCGTTATGACCGCTTCCTTCCGGCGTGATCTCCGCCGCTGCATCAAGCGCGGCCTTCCCCGGCAGATGTTAAGGAAACGCTGATTTAATGAAGTGGTTGGATGGCAGATGGATTTTTCGGGCTGATGAAGCCGTATGAAGGGAGGCGTAGCAGCGCTACGACGACCGGAATGAGGCAAAATCAGCACAGAAAAGACATTTGCCAGACATGCCGCTGAATTAATCAGCGGTTCCTTAATAAACACCCCAAAATGCTGAAAGACCCACGTTTCCGTGGGTCTTTCACGTTCTGCCAGAAATCAGGCGGCGTCGTCCACCGCGTCCGTTTCCTGAGCTTCGTCAGGCTGCTCATTCGCGGGCGTTTCGGTGTTTTCCACAGTTTCATCCACAGTTTCTTCGCCGTTTTCCACAGTTTCCACATCCGCTTCGGCAGCCTCTTCGGCGGATTCCGCTTCTGCAGGCTCCGCTGCAGCTTCTTCTTCAGCGGGCGCTTCGGCGGGCTCCGCTGCAGCTTCTTCTTCCGCAGGCGCTTCGGCGGGCTCCGCCTCTGCCTCGGCTTCTTCTTCCGCAGGCGCTTCGGCGGGCTCCGCCTCGGCTTCTTCTTCAGCGGGCGCTTCTTCAGGCTCCGCCTCTGCCTCGGCTTCTTCTTCAACGGGCGCTTCGGCGGGCTCCGCTTCGGCTTCTTCTTCAGCGGCCGGCGTGATCAGCGAAAAGAGCGCGTTCTGGGCGTTCTGAAGCATGACGATCGCTTCCTGAATGTCCTGATACTTCTTCTCCGCTTCCTGCAGGGCGGTCTGCGTGGCGACCAGCTCGGTCTTCACATCGTCCAGCTCCTCGGTCAGCTGCGCCTTTTCCGCCAGCAGCTCGTTATTTTCCGCCAGCACGGTTTCCGCATGCTCGGTCAGCGCGGTCAGCTGCTCCGTCAGGGACATCACAGACTGCTCCGCGTCGCTGGCGCGGGTCTCAACATCCTGCAGCGTCTGATTCGCGGTGGTGAGCTGCTCACTCAGGGACTGGGCGCTCTCCTCGGCGGCGTTCGCGCGGGTCACAGCGTTTTCAATGGATTCAGCGGACTCCTTCAGCTGGTCCTCGGCGTTTTTCATCTGGGTTTCCGCCTCAGCGGCCTTCTGCTCGGCGGCGGCGAGCGCCGTTTCCAGCTCCGTCACGCGCGCCTGCGCTTCCTTCATGCCGTCCTCGAAGCCCTTGGCCTCTTCCACGGTCGCAGACAGCGTCCGCTCAGAAACTTCCAGCTTATCCGAAAGGTCCTTTTTCTGACCGTTCAGGTTGCTCCATACCAGGCACAGCGCCACGACGGCGACCAGCAGGCAGCTGCAGATAATGATCAACGCTTTTTTCATAACAGACGACGCTCCTTTACTGAGAATATTGTTATGCTCATTGTAGCACATTTTTTCCCAAAGGAAAAGCATTAATTTACGGTCCCGCCCTGTTTTCCGGCGTCTTCAGTTCAACAAAGCTCTGGTAATGGTCCTCGGTGTAATAGATCAGGCCGTCGTTGGAGAACAGGATGCGCTTCGCGTTGCGGTACCTGCCGTCAAAATCGATATCGCACTCGTACCATTTTCGTCCCTCGGCGTCCGGCAGCAGGCCCTCATAATTGCCAAACCGGTCCCCGCCGATGCTCTTTCCCGGCGCGACGATCCACAGATTGCCCTGGTTGGATACCCAGCCCAGGTCCTGCGCCTGCCGCTTGGTGATATAGTTGGACGGCAGCTCGTGAAACTCCCTGAGATAGGCGGCCACGTGCTCCTTATCCGTATACTCGCCGTCGCGTTCGACGACGATGGCGTCCTCGTCCGGCGCCGCGGTTTCCGGCAGCGCCTGCGGGGTGGCGGTCGAAACCACCGTTGGCGTCGCTGTCCTTTTCTTTTTTGATCTCGCCTGTGCCGGCAGCTGCGCCATGGTCAGCAGCATCGCGGCCATCATGAGCGCGCACAGGCGTTTCAGCCACTGGTTCACGCGGTTATCCTCCGATCAGTCGAAACTATTCAGTCGTGCAGTAAGAGGAACTCATATTGATCCTTTTCAGCACGGAATCCCAGCGTCCGCCGATTCATTCGGCGGATGGCGAAGCCACCCGAAGGGCGATGGGATTCCGTGCTGAAAAGGACATGCAGAGGGGAGTACAGAGGGGGCGGCGGAGCCCGCCGCGTCCTGTGGACGATGAAGGCGGGTGGAGCCGCAATGAGGCACAGAGCGCGTAGCGCGACAATGCCGAATTGAGGAAACCCTCTGTTCAATTCCGCAGCGGCGGCATGTACGGCGCGGGGTGAGGAGTGCCCGGAAAATGATCCGGTGGATCATTTTCAACGACGAACGGGCCGGCAGGCCCAGGGCATCGATTCCGCGTCAGCGATTTCTACCTTGCAGCTTTGCCGCCCGTGGGACGTATCCCGCCGCCGCCTGTGGCGGATGAAGGCGGGAGGAGTCCCAGTGAGCCACAGAGCATAGCTGGCGGCAGCCTGCTATGCGACAATGGCGAACTGTGGACCGTAGGTCCGACAGGCAAAGCTGTTGGGGGGTTCCGTAGGGGGGTGCTTGCACCCCCTTGCGGTGCCTGTTCAGTCTCCGACTGAACAGGCACGATCAGTCGAATGTCCTGATAGGCAGCACGAGGAAGGTGAAATGGTCGCCCTCCTTCGGCTTGACGATGCACGGCGACACATTGGTCTGGAAGCACATGCGCAGCTCGTCCGTTTCGACATTTTTGATGACGTCCATCATATACTGCGAATTGAACGAGATCCGCAGCGGCTGGCCGTGGAACAGCACGGCGACCTCTTCCCGCACGTCGCCGCGCTCGGCGCGGGAATTCATCATCAGGCCCTTTTCGCTGATATCCATGGTGATCAGGTTGCTTTTGCCTTCCCGCGCCATCAGGCTGCAGCGTTCCAGCGCCTCGTACAGCGACGCCCTGTTCAGCTCGATCTCCGTCTGCGCCGCGGAGGGCAGGATATGCTTGTAATCGATAAACTCGCCGATCAGCAGCGTGGAATACAGCTTGACGCCGCCGAAGCTGATCATAACGTGCGAAGGATTGAAAATCAGCGTCACGTCCGTGTCGTCATCCGGCAGGATCTTGCTCAGCTCGTTCATAATGCGTCCGGACACGATGATGCTGGAGAAATCCTTTCCGTCCGGGATACTGTTTTCCGCGTCGATGATCATCAGCGCCATGCGGAAACCGTCGATACTGACCATCCGCGTTTCTCCGCGGTAAAACTCCATCAGGATACCCGTCAGGGTTTTTCTGTTTTCATCGGTGGACACCGCGAACATGATGTGCTGGATGGTGTTCCTGAGCTGGTTCGCCGGCAGATGGATCTCCTGCGCGTTGGAAATATCCCTGATTTCCGGGAAATCCTCCTCGTTCATGCCCATCATGTTGGTTTTGCTGCCGACGCCCGAAATCCGCGCGACATTGCTGTCCTCCACGGAGAAGGAGATGTCCGCGCTGTTCTGGCGGCGCATCAGCTCGGACAGCAGCTTGGCGGGATACACCGTCCTGCCCTGCTCACGCACGTCCGCTTCCGCCGTCGTACGGATGGTCATTTCCCCGTCCGTGGCAGTCAGGATCAGTTCACCGTCCTTCGCTTCGATCAGTACGCCGTTATAAATCGGTTTCACCGGCCGCGCGGAGATGGCGTGCATCACATAGCCCAGCGCGCGGTTCATTTCATTGGTGCTGATTTTAAAATCCTGTAACACGGGTCGCTCCTTTCTTCGCCGGCGAGGCTGAAGTGATTCTATATTGTTTATCAGTCGTCTTCATAGAACCTGCCGAAATTGGGTATAACCTGAAAAGCGGCTGATAACACAAGTCAATAAAAAGACTGGAATTGTGGATAACAGGGGATATCTGCCTGATCATTATGACATAAACAGTGGAGAAATTCAAGGTCCATCAGTCTGAAGCCGTCAAATCGGAAACGCCGAAGCTCATCAGGTGCGTGGTTTTGCGTGAGCTGGTGTATTTCATGTTCAGACTTTCCCCAAGGAAGCAGAGGGAGGTGGTCCAGCCGCCGTCCAGGTTGATGGCCTCCGTCGCGCCCAGCTCGAGCATTTTGAGCGCCACCCAGTCCAGATAGACGCCGTTGCTGGCGCTGGTTTCGCTGACGCCGGGGATCGCGGCCTTTTTGTTATAGGTGCGGCCGGTGACGTCCAGCACGATATAGTGCCCGGGTTCGACCATGCCCAGCGCGACGCGGGGCTCGCGGTAATGGTAATAGTTTTCTTTCTTTGCCTCGGCTTCCGTTTCGCGCATATGCTCTCCGAGCGCGCCGTCGGTGACCAGGATGGGACCAAAGGCAAGCACGTCGGTCGCGCCCATGTCCAGGTATTCCTGCGCGGTGTGCTCCTGCGCGCCGTAGCATTTGAGCGTGCCGTCAGGGAAATAGGCCATGTTCTCCAGCTTGGGGAAGCCGCCCTGACGCGCGGTCTTGGTTTTGCTGGAAATGATTTCGCCGTTGCGGATGACGGTGCCGATGGTCATTTTATTATACCGGCGGTAGGCGTGAAAATCGTCCGTAAACGCCAGCACTGCCTTGTTGGCCCGCGCGATGGCGCGGGGGTACATCCATCTGTTTTTTTCAGAAAACAGCGGCGTCATGCGCTCGCCCTCCGCGGTGCGGATGTCGCATTCGAACCAGATGACCTTTTCCTTCGCGTCGCGTTTGCGGTGAATGACCACCTGCAGCGTGGGGGAGAGGTACGCCCAGAAGCCGTTGTCCATGTCCTGAACGGCAAACTCGGTATCCTCGGTGAGGAAGCCCTGTTCGTCGCGCGCCGGCGCGCCGGGCACGTCCAGGGGCGCGGACACGTCGACGGGCACTGCTTCCTCCGCCGGCTCCTCCGGCGCGGGCGTCGGGGCAGGCGGCGGCGTGGCCTGGGCGGTGCCGTCCGCGGCGACACAGTAATCGGAAAAAATCAGCGTCCACAGCGCCTCGTCGACCAGGCCGGTCTCCTTCAGACCGTTGTTTTTCTGCAGCTGGCGCACGCGCTCGGCGGTGGTGCCGTTATACTCGTTGCTGAATGTGTCGCTTTTGAAATAGCCGAGCTCATACATCCGCTGCTTCAGCTTGAGCACGTTATCGTTGCGGTTGCCGCGCTCGAGCGTCGCGGCGAAGGCCGGACAGGCGGCGGTCAGAAATACGATCAGCGCGAGCAGGGCCGCGCAGAAATGTCTGTTCATTGGTCAGTGTTCCTCATGGTTGGATGATCACTTCGGTGCCGGGCTCACATAAATCAAACAGCCGGGCCATGTCATCGTCGTTCAGGGCGATGCAGCCGGCCGTCCAGTCCTCCGCGCTCCCGCCCGCGTGGATGTAGATTTCTCCGCCGAGCGCGGTGCCCCAGGGCGGCCGCGCGCGCGTCTGCTGCGCGGCGGTAAACAGCGGCAGCAAGGCATCGCTGATGACGCCGGCGCTGACGCCGAGGGCCGCGTCCGCGGGCGAGGGATAGCTCAGGCCGAGCGAGGGACCGTACTTGCCGTGCTTTTTCAGGCAGACATAATACTCCCCCTCCGGCGTGCGCAGGTCGCCTTCCCGCCGCTTGGGGCCCTGTGCGCGGCCGAAGCCCGCCGCGCAGGCAAAAATCACGGCGCCGGCTTCGTCCGTCACGGTGAGCCGGTGCGCGGATTTCACGATCCGGACCGTCATCGTCCGTCCGCCGCGGACCGCCGCGGATGCAGGATGTGGCTGGCCCAGTCGGCGACGCGATAGGGCAGACGGCAGTGCTTTTTGTAGGTCTGCGCGGCGTTGAAGGCGGCGCGGTGGTACTCACGGTTGGTCGGCGCCATCTGAACCGCCGCGCGGAACGCCTGGTGCGCGCTGCCGTACTGGCGCAGGGCGGTCAGGATCTGGCCTTCGAGATAATAGTATTCCGCGTCCTTCTCACGGGTGCGCGCCAGCTGGCGCAGCGCGGATTCGTACTGCTTCAGGTCATACAGCCGCTTGCTGAGCGACTTGGCCTGGCTGAGCGGCAGGTCGGGCGCGGCGTGATGCGCCGGTCGGCGGCTGCCGGCCGCCCTGAGCGCCTCCTGGTACGCCAGGTTCAGCTGTATCAGGTGCGTTTGCGCGATTTCCTGCTCGGTGCTGTCGGTGAACTGATCGGGATGCCAGCGCTTCACCAGTCGGTGATAAGCGGCCTTGATGGTTTCCTGATCGGCGTCTTCACTGACCTCCAGCACCAGAAAAGGGTTGAGAATGCCTTCTGACAACGCAAGCCCTCCTTGCTATGCCGGTTCGCGCCGGATGTTCGCGCCGAGGTCGCGGAGCTTTTCTTCCAGGTGCTCGTAGCCGCGTTCGATCAGTCCGGGCTCGTAGATTTCGGTCGTGCCGGTGGCCATCAGTCCGGCGACGACCAGCGCGGCGCCGGCGCGCAGATCGGTGACGGTGACCGGCGCGCCGTGCAGTTCGGGCACGCCCTCGATCAGCGCGGTCTGTTCCATGATCTGCACATGCGCGCCCATGCGCCGCATTTCAGACAGGTGCTTGAAGCGCGACTCGAAAATCGTTTCATAAATAATGGAATTCCCCTGCGCCATGCACAGCAGCGCGCTCATGGGCTGCTGCAGGTCCGTCGGGAAGCCGGGGTACTCCTGTGTTTTGACGTTGACCGCGCGGTGCGCGCTCATCGGGCGCACGCGGATGGCGTCGTCCATATCGGTGACGCTGACGCCCATTTCCAGCAGCTTGGCGGTCAGGGATTCCATATGTGTCGGAATGCAGCCGTGCAGCGTGACATCGCCGCGGGTGGCGGCGGTCGCGATCATCAGGGTGCCGGTTTCGATCTGGTCCGGGATCACCGTATAGGTGCCGCCGTGCAGATGCTCGCAGCCGCGGATGCGGATGGTATCCGTGCCGGCGCCCTTGATTTTTGCGCCCATGGCGTTCAGGAAGTTGGCCAGGTCCACCACGTGCGGCTCCTTCGCGGCGTTGAGGAGCAGGGTATTGCCCTTCGCCTTGGCGGCCGCGAGCATGACGTTGATGGTGCCGCCGACCGTGGGCCGGTCAAAGTACACGACCGCGCCGGCCAGGTGGCCCTTGGCGTTGATCATGCCGTTGGCCTCGATCACCTCCGCGCCGAGCGCGCGGAAGCCCTTGATGTGCTGGTCAAACGGCCGGTTGCCGATGGCGCAGCCGCCCGGATACCCGACGTTGGCCTCGCCGAAGCGCGACAGCAGCGCGCCCAGCAGATAGTAGGAGGCGCGCATGCGCCGCGTCTGGCGATACGGAACGGTGCATTCGCTGACGCCGCGCGGGTCGATGGTCATGCGTTTGAGCGCGGGGTCATATTCGACGCCGGCGCCCAGCATTTTCAGGATATCTGTGAGTACATGCACGTCCTCGATGTCCGGCATGTTTTCAATGATACAGGGCTCGTCGCACATCAGCGCGGCGGGAATGATGGCGACCGAGGTATTCTTCCCCCCGGAAATCTCCACATCGCCCTTCAGCGGCTGGCCGCCCGTAATCAACAGCTTGTAAGTGTCCATGTCCCCCTCCAAACGTGATACATCTCAAAGTATAGCACAAATCGGAAAGGATTGGAAGACGGATAAAAAAAGTAACTATACAGTCGTGCAGTAGAGTGAGACCAGATCTGTTCTTTTCAGCACGGAATCCCAGCGTCCGCCGATTCATTCGGCGGATGAGGCCGCAGGCCGAACCGTAGGGGGACGTATCCCGCCGCGCCCTGTGGGTTCGGAACGCCCGGAAAACTGTCCAGTGGACAGTTTTCAGTGGAGAACGGGCGGCAGCCCAGGACGTTGAAGGCGGGAGAAGTCCCAGGAGCATCTCGTGCGCGGTGCGCGAGGTGCTTGCACCCGCGGTGCGCGCGCGAATCAACACAGAGCATAGCTGGCGGCAGCCTGCTATGCGACAATGGCGAACTGAGGAGATGGGATGGGAGTGCTGAAAAGGACATGGCGAGGGGAGTACAGAGGGGGAACACCCTCTGTTGAAATCCGCAGCGGCGGCATGTACGGCGCGAGGACGAAATCGCGTCAGCGATTTCTACCTTGCAGCTTTGCCGCCCGTGGGACGTATCCCGCCGCCGCCTGTGGCGGATGAAGGCGGGAGGAGTCCCAGTGAGCCACAGAGCATAGCTGGCGGCAGCCTGCTATGCGACAATGGCGAACTGTGGACCGAAGGTCCGACAGGCAAAGCTGTCGGGGGGTTCCGTAGGGGGGACGCCAGTCCCCCATGCGGTGCCTGTTCAGTCTCCGACTGAACAGGCACTATTATTTGTGGTATTTTTCCCCGGCGAGGATCTTCCTGGCGCGGTAGAGCTGCTCGAGCAGCATGACGCGCGCCAGCTGGTGCGGAAACGTCATGCGCGACATGGACAGGCGGGCGTCGGCGCGGGCGAGCACCTGCTCGGACAGCCCGAGCGAGCCGCCGATCACAAAGACGGTGCGCGCGCCGGCCAGGTCGCGGGTCCGCAGCCACTGCGCGAGGTTCTCGCTGGTCTGCTGCGGCGCGTCGATGCACAGGGCGACGACATGATCGCCGGGGCGGATGCGCCTGAGCAGCGCCTCGCCCTCCTTCTGCATGATTTTTTGCCGGTCCGCGTCGGAGGCGTGCTCCGGCTCGGGCAGGTCGTCCACCTCCTGCAGCTCCGTTTTGCCATACCGGCCCAGGCGCTTCAGGTATTCGGCGGCGGCCTGCCGCCAGTACGCCTCCTTGAGCCGGCCCACGCAAAGGATCAGCTCAGCCATGGCGCAATCAGCGGGATGACGTCCAGCAGGCTGGCGCACACGTCATCGGTAAAGGGGCGCAGCTCGTCCGTGAAGGGAATGCGGTCTGGCACCATGCAGGTGCGCATGCCCGCGGCGCGGCCCGCCTTCAGCCCGTTGGGCGAATCCTCGAGCACCAGGCATTGGGCCGGATCGGCGTTCAGCGCCTGTGCCGCGGCCAGATAGATGTCGGGCGCGGGCTTTGACTGCGCGATCATATCCCCGCTGATCAGGCGGTCGAAGCGGTCCAGGATGCCGTTGCCGCGCAGATAGCTTTCGATCAGGTACAGGTCGTTGCTGGACGCGACGGCGCGCGCGACACGGTGCTCATCCAGCGTGTCCAGCAGCTCGCGGACACCGGGCTTCAGCGGGATTTCGCCCTTCTGTGAGGCCAGGTACATTTCCTCGCGATAGTATTCGAGCAGGCGCTCGCCGTCCATCTGCGGATAATGCCGGCGGAATATGGCGACGCACTCCGCGTCGTTCATGCCGGTCATAGCGTTCAGCAGCGCATCGGGCAGGTCCACGCCCAGGCGGCGGCCGCCGTCCTTCAGCGCGCGGTGGCCGCGGTGTTCGCTTTCGGTCAGCAGGCCGTCCATGTCAAACAATACGGCAGTCAGTTTCATTGCGTTCTCCTTTTGTTGAGCCATGCGCTGACGGGCCGTTCATACTGATAGGTCAGGATCACGGCGAGGCTGAGCGGCAGCATAAAGCACGCGATCGTGTACGGCCACTGCCAGTCGATTTCAAAGTCCGCCCATGGCGTGTCCGATACCGAGGGAATAAGCCGCATTTCCTTCAGGTGCACCGCCATGGTCTGGTGCCAGATATAAAACTCATAGGAAAGCACGGCCAGGAAGCGCATCAGCGGGTTGCCGAGCAGGAAGCGCACGGCGGGCAGGGAAAAGCACGCGCCGATACAGAACATGGACAGCGTGACGCCGATCATGAACCGGCGGTTGAGCTGCCCGAGGCGGATATTTTCGATGTCGTTTTCCGCCGCCTGGTCCTTCATCAGGCTCAGGTACAGCCACCCCGCCAGCAGCATCAGGCCGGTGAAAAATACCTTCAGGATGAGGGACTCGTCCTTCAGCCGCGCCCGCAGGGCATGGATGATCCCGGCGGAAAGAAAGCCGAGCAGGTAGATATCGAAGAACGCGGGCAGCTGATTGATGTACAGCGCGGTGTCCTCCAGCCCGCTGACATAATACCGGTAGCCGAAGGCGACACCCAGCATGCCGGCCGCGGTGAGCAGCGGGTGGCGCTTGTACGCCCTGCACAGCCACGGGAACAGCAGGTAGGCCTGCATTTCGACCGCCAGCGTCCACAGCACGCCGTTCAGCGGGGAGCCGGTGTAGGAAAACGGGAACAGGTTGTGCGTGAAGGTAAAATGCGCCAGCAGGTCGCGCGTGGCCTCCCATTCGGTCGCGTAGCGGTGCTGGGGCAGCGCGTCCACAAAAAACGCGACCAGCACCGCCAGCGCGTATGCGGGCACGATGCGGATCAGCCGGCGGCGGTAATACGCCTTCGCGTCCGGCACCCGGTCGTTGCCCGCGTAGGGCAGGAACATCAGCAGCGCGCTCAGAAAAATCAGCCCGTCGACCGCGGCGTAGCCGCTGCGCGGGATGTAATCCAGGTTCACGTAGAACGGCCCGACGAAGCCAATGGGCATCAGCCAGCTCTGCTGCCAGATATGGAACCACCCGACGATGAAACTAAGAAGCACCCGGACGCCGTCGAGGACGTCCAGGTGTTTCTCGTCAATATCCCGCCTGCAGGCAGTCAGCGAAGCGTTCAGCGCGTTCATTCTTCGTGCGCCGCCTCCGCTTTGCGGGTGAGGGAATAGCGCGTGCCCTTCGCGCTGAGGGTGAGCCTGTTGGCGTTGTAGGAGTCGATATGGTAGGTGGTCCCGTCCATATCGTTGGCCGTCCGCCCGGTCAGCAGCTGATAGTTCTTCACATTGAAGTACAGGGCCTGTCCGTTGATTTCGCAGGTGCCGTCGGGCCGGAAAATAAAGCGGTCGCCCTTGGAGTTTTCCCATTCGCCCAGCACGCGGTAGGCGCGGCGCGTCAGCTTCCGGCTGGAGACATCCTTATAGTCGGGGATCTGCGAATAATAGGCATAGGCCTCGTAGGGCCTGTCGGCGGCGTACAGCTGCTCGGCGTATTCGTAGGCGGCCTCCTGCCAGATGTCGGGCAGGTCGGCATACTTGCCGCTGGCGGTTTTCAGGTCCAGCCCGTCGAGCGCGCGGACGACCTCAGCCCAGTTCTTTTCGGCATAGGCGGCCTTGGCGGCGTTGTACGCCTCCTGGTAATAGTCGTCGTAGCTGGCCTCCGCCTGCGCCGTGGCGTCCTTGTAATCGCCCAGCGTGGTAAAGATGTCCGCCGCCTCGCTCAGGTTGCCGGCCTCGCGCTGCTCGGTGGCCAGGCGGTAGGCGAGCTCGCTGAAGATATCCTCCGCGTCCTTGTAGTCGCGAATGCCGCTGAGCAGGTCGTAGGCCCGCTGGTCGTCTCCGTTGTTCAGCGCGGCCATGGCCTCCTGATAGGCGCACTCGCGCAGCGTATCGGCGGTATAGGCGTAATCGGGGATCTGGTCGAGCAGGGTGTGCGCGTCCGTCCAGCGCTCCTCCGCCATGGCCGCCTGCGCCTGGGCGTAAATGGCCTGCATGCGGAACTCGGCGCTGTCCTCATAATCGCCCAGCTGCGCCAGCAGCTCGGCCGCCTGGACCGGCTTGTTCTGGTCCAGCAGTTGCTGCGCGTACTGATAACGCGCCTCGTTCAGCATATCCTGATGCGACGACGGGTCCTGCAGCTCGGACAGCAGGCTGACCGCCAGCTCATAATCCTTCGCTTCCATCGCCCTTTGCGCGAGGAGGAAGCTGATTTCCGTCAGCCGGTCCTCCACGTCCTGGTACCCGGCGATGGTCAGGAACAGCGCGCGCGCCGGCTCCAGCTCGTCCGCGTTCATCAGCGCGATGGCCTGCTGATAGACGCTTTCCTTGCGCGCGTCGTCCACGCCGTCGATGCTGCCGGCCTTGTTCAGCAGCTCCTCCGCCTCCGCGTATTCGCCCTCGGCGATCTTTTGCTGGGCGGCGCTCAGGTAGCACTGCTTCATCAACTGCTCGGAATCCTCAAAGGTGATGATCTTTTCGAACATTTCGGCGGCTTCCTGATACTCGCCGGCCTCCATGGCCTCGACCGCGGGCTGATACAGGCAGCGCGTCGCCAGGCGGTAGGCGTCCATATAATCGTCCGCCAGCAGGAAATAATTCGCCGCCTCGTCGTACCGGCCCTCGTCAAACAGCTGATTGCCGATGCCGTAGTACGCCTCCTTCAGGCGGATGGGGCTGTTGCGGTAGTTGCCCAGGGTTCGCAGGGGCTCGACGGCGTCCTCGGGCCGGCCGTCGCCCAGCGCTTCCAGCGCGGGCAGGTACAGGCACTCGTTTGCCTGCGTCGCCGCGTCCTGATAATTGCCCAGCAGCAGGAAATCCTCGCGCGCCAGCGCGTAATCGCCGGCGTCCATATTCCGCTTCGCGCGCTGGTAAATGCACAGCAGCTGCTTTTCCTCGCTGTCCTTGTAGCCCAGGATTTCGCCGTACAGGCTGTAGGCGAGGTCGTATTCGCCCGCGTTCAGGCGCTTCTGCGCCTGCTTGTAGCGGGCTTCGCGGGCCTGGGTCGGGCTGTCCTTGTAATCGCCCAGCTGGTCAAAGCTGTCTTGCGCGGCGCGCAGCGAGGTGTAGGTGTCCCCGGCCAGCGCGGCCAGGGCCTCGCGGTAGTCGCATTCCTTGACCATCTCCGCCGCGTTGGAATAATCGCCCAGGGCGACGAAGGAGGCGCGCGCGGACGCGTAGTTCAGGTTGTTCAGCTCGCGCTCGGCGGCGTTATAGCGGTACCACGGCAGGACCACCAGCCATACCGCGCACCCGATCGCGGCGGCCAGCGCCACGCAGAGCAGCGCCACCAGCCAGCGCTTGCGTTTGCGCTTCTTTTCCAGCTCGGCGGCATGCTCGTCGGACGCCTTTTTTTGCTCCTGCTCCTGCAGCTCGCGCTGGCGTTCCTCCTCCGCGGCCTCGCGCTCGGAGTAGATTTTTTCGATCACGGACTCGTTATAGGCGGTGAACATCGCGTGCTTGGACCGCAGGCAGCGCGAGCAGATCTCCATCCCGGCGGGGTTCGGGCGTCCGCAGACGCAGATCCACACCGCGCCCTGGTCAGAGGGGCACACCGAGGCGTCCGCCCCGGCCAGCTCCTGCAGGATCGCGAGGCGCCGGGGATCGGGCGGCGCGGGCAGCGCGTATTCGGTCATGTGCGTCGTGCCGCGGCGCCAGACGGTGGAATCGTCAAACCATACCTTTTCAATCAGCAGCTCCATGTCACTGGCGTCGACGCCCTCGTCCACGCGGACCGACATCTCAAAAGCGCAGCGCGTCGGCGCCTTCAGCCCCTGCACGCGTTCCACGTGGCGGGCGGTCTGTTCGCCGTTCTGGTCATAGCACAGGTAGCAGGCCTGGATACTGACAACCGTTTTTTCGGACAGATTATACAATTGTACCGTACAGAACGGCGATTCAGCCGTCGGCATCCGGAAATGCCACAGCTCAACCGGGCAGGTCAGGTCAATTCTCATGATGTTTCCTCCGGACGCCTGCGAAAGACAGGCGTTTTAAGTGAATTTGCTCAGATCAGCTGAAGGGTGATGCTCCTCAGGACGCCCTCATTGACGTACAGGATCATCTCCACCCGCTGGTCCTCGATGGCCGTCACGTAATGCACCTCGGCCTGTCCGGCGTACTGGGAGTCCATCACGCCGTAGTCGCCTTCGGCGGCGCTGCCGTACAGCCAGGTGTGGATCCCGTCCACCTCGGTCGCCTCGTAGCGGAAGCGGCTCAGCACCACGTCCAGCGTATCGCCGATGGTCAGCCCGCGCGGGCCGGTGAGCAGGTCCTCGTCCATGACCAGGTTATCGATGTCGATCAGCTCGCCGTTCGCCGCGTAAACGAACGCGGCCGTCAGGGCGTGCCACTCCATCACGCGGATCTGGCGGTCGCCGTCCTCGGCCCATTCTTCGGCGTAATCGTCGCCCAGCAGCGCGATCAGCTGCTCCGGCGTCAGGCTGAGAAAGTCCAGCCCGGAGAAAAGCAGGTCGTCGCGGTTGAACGGCTCGGCCTCCATGCTCTCGCCATTGGAGAGGAAGGCGGAAAATTCTGTGGTCGCCTGAACGTCGAGGATGGCGGCCAGCTCGTCCTGCGCGTCGGCGAGGGTGAGCATTTCGTCGTCAAACGCGATCTCGATCGTATCCACGGCGCCGCCGGTCAGCGTGTAGGTCACCTTGCTCAGGCTGACGCCGTTGGTGGTCATCTGATACAGGCTGTAGATCACGCTTTCGGCGCGCTGCCCGTCGCGCTTGAGCACGCCGGCGGACGCCTGTCCGGGCAGACTGCCGGACTGGTACAGCACAGCTTCCTCGCGCGTGCCGGCCAGGCTCTCGTTTTCGTTCGGCCAGGCGGCGAGCAGCGTCTCCACGCTGTCGCCGGGGCGGATGCCGCGGATGTCCGCGGGCGTCGTCTCGCCTTCGTCGGGCACCAGGTCATATTTGACCGCCAGGATGCGCGTCGCGCTCGAAAGCCGCTGCGTGTCCGTGATCAGCGTATACCAGTCAAACGCCATGGCGTACAGTCCGTCCTCGGCGTCCTCCACGGTATAGTGATTGTCCGCCAGGCTGTCCTTCAGCGTCTGCTGACGCCAGGCGGTCAGCTCGTCGCGGCTCAGCGGGGCAATGTCCGCCAGGGCGGGCAGGCAGGCCGCCAGCAGCAGCGCGGCGGTCAGAAGGGCTGTCAGTTTCTTCATCATATATTTTCTCCCTGTTTATTGAAGCCGGCGGATGCCGTCAGGCGTGATGACCGCGTAGATCAAAGGCTCCTGATCGCGGAGCGCGTCCGAGAGGGTGATGGCCTCCCGCAAATCCTGGGCGGCGCGGTCCGCGTCCGCCTCCGTGCGTGCGTGGATCTCCGCCAGCGCGTCGCCGGGACGCAGGGCGTCCCCCAGCCGGACGCGCATCACGAAGCCCACGGCGGGGTCGATCACGTCGTCCTTGGTGCGCCGGCCGGCGCCGAGCGACTGCGCGATATAGCCCAGGCGCATCGTATCCATCCGGGAAACGACGCCCGTGCGCTGCGCAGTGACGGTGCGGACGACAGGCGCGGCGGGCAGAAGCGAAGGATCCTCGGTCACGCGCGGGTCGCCGCCCTGCGCCGAGATCATCTCCGCCAGCTTGGCCAGGCCCGCGCCGCTTTCCAGCGCCGAGGTCAGGCGGGCCTCGGCGTCCGCCATGTCCCCGGTCACGCCGGAGGCGCACAGCATCTGCGCGCCGAGATAGAGGGATACCCGTTTCAGGTCGCCGCCCACGCGTCCGGCCAGGACGTCGATGGCTTCCTTCACCTCGAGCGCGTTGCCGACGTGGGTGCCCAGCGGCTCATCCATGCTGGTCAGCACGGCGGTCACCTTGCGCCCGGCGTGCGTGCCGATGTTGACCATCGTCCAGGCCAGGTCGATCGAGCCTTCCAGTGTGTCCATGATCGCGCCGGAGCCGTACTTGACGTCCAGCACCAGCGCCCGCGCGCCGGAAGCGAACTTCTTGGAGAGGATAGACGCCGCGATCAGCGGCACGGAGTCCACGGTCGAGGTCACGTCCCTCAGCGCGTACAGGCGTTTGTCCGCGGGGGCGAGCTCCGCGCTCTGCCCGACCACGGCGCAGCCGACGCGGCGGACGATGTCCACAAAGGTTTCCTTGGGCAGGCTGACGCGCATGCCGGGGATGGATTCCAGCTTGTCGATGGTGCCGCCGGTATGGCCCAGCCCCCGGCCGCTCATCTTCAGCACCTTCCCGCCGCAGCTGGCCACCAGCGGGGCGAGCACCAGCGTCGTCGTGTCCCCGACACCGCCGGTGGAATGCTTGTCCACAGGGACGCCGCCGACGTCCGGCTCCAGCATTTCGCCGGAGCGCGCCATGGCCATCGTCAGGTCCGCCGTTTCCCGGGCGTCCATGCCGTTCAGGCGGATGGCCATCAGCATGGCCGCCAATTGATAATCCGGCGCCAGCCCTTGGGCGGCCGCCGTCGCAAAATCCTGAATCTGCTGCGTAGTCAAAGGTTTTCCTAATTTTTTATCGGTGATTGCCGACAGAAAATCCACGTTCTCCACCTCCTTTGCATACACAGATTCAGTATACCATACGCCTGTGTCAATCGCAATGCGGGACTGTTACGAAACGTTAATTGTTGCATTTCAAAACCATTAAGATTTGCGCCGTGAGGACAAGGCCGGTATGCGCTGTCCGACCCTGATGATGGCGAAAACTGATCAGCGTCCCATTGGAAAGCGGGAGGCGGATGCGCTGACTGACGGTAGAAAACGCGCCTCTATCATTCTTCAAATAAAGCTTGTATCCAGGAAAAATACGGCCTTTTTCAAGCCAATGAATATTGGAGGGAAAAATGACCCCTCTCCCGCAATTACAGCCATCGGTTCTGCTGGTGGTTTTTTGCGTGCAGAAAAACGTCACTGGATACCAGCGATGGGAACGAGATGAAGGAACGTATGGAAGCGCCAGGTAAAAGCAGTGGATATTGCACCAAAGCGATCCACGTCAAGTACAAAGGCAATGGCTTTGTCCCGATCCATGAACTGATGACAAAGCAAATGACGTGACCGAAGTCACGCCGCAAGCCTTGAACACATTACGCCTTCGCATTTTTGAGCTTATTGGTCCACCAATGAATTCGTGAATCAAGATGCGGCGTGATAAGTGGTGGGAGACAAGGAACGGAACCGAAGGCGTACCCGCAGGTACGGCGAGGTTTCGTGACGCAGTATACCGCCGCTTAGCTCGTCGCAGATGATTCGGGAATTTGTTGGTGGATCAATAATACTGTTTTACAGGACCCTGGCTAACAGCCGGAGGTCCGTTTTCGGGTGCCGGTTGTCTCGGGTTTTTAGCAAATCTTCTATCCAAATGCCATGAATCCTCAAATGTTTGGAGGCAATGATGATGAGGCGTGTATGGTTTCTGATGATTACAGTGATGCTCTCATTTGTTATTATAGTCGCACATGCTGAGGATTCTGCGGATGATTCAGTATATATTGGCATCACGGATGATGACAGTACGCTGGGCGGTGAAGGTGATGACTTAAAGAGCATCCTGGAAAACCTGGTTTCAGCCGATGTCTGATTGAGATGTCAATCGGCAGAACGAAGGCATATAAAACAAATCCAGAGTCTGTACGTATTCTGTAAAGATTTCCTGCCACCCTGCAGAGATGCGCGTATCAACAGGTGTGAGGCTCAGTAAGAGCCCCGCGCACAAAAAGAATGTACGCTGATCCCTGCAAACAGGGACAGACAAATTGGAGGTTAAAGATCATGTCCGGTAAGGTTGCTTCGTTTCTTCTTTCACTCGTTCTGATCGGCTGGCAGGTGCTTGACATCGTGAAGGGGAAGGCCGGCGTGCTGACCTGGGTCCTGCTGGGCGTCTTCTCGCTGGGCGCGCTGTTCGAGCTGGGCGCCGTGCTGGAGGGCAGTGGCGCGAATGCTGACAATGGCGCGCAGAACGCCGTCGCAGAGAGCGGCGAAGCCGACGCCCCGAAGGTCGCGGCATAACGCCTGATCAATCATATGACCGCTGTGGAACATCCGCAGCGGTTTTTTCCTGAGCGGAGGCGAGCTCTTCGAGGTACAGGTCAACGATGGCCGAGGGACCATCCCACCACAGCTTGGATGCGCGGTTGTAGAGGGTAGCGCACGTGCGGGATTGCAGGAACTGGGGGAGGACCTCTTCGACCGGCTTATGCAGGATCTCTGACAGGTCATCGACCGCCATCTGGATATTCATATCGATGGCAGCGTTTTCCTTTTCAACGGGGGCTGTTACAGCCATACCTGCTCGCTCCCTTCAAATTTCAGTGATTTCAGGGCTTTTTCTGTCCTGAAGCAGTATTGATCCTGCAGGCGTTCGGGCAACAGCAGGCTGATGCAGATGCTGTCAGCCCTCGCAGAGCCGATTTCGCCGTAAAGACCGTCCAGGTAAGCCGTGATCGTGATGTTGGTATTGTCGTTCGCGATCTTGCCGGAGATCACGTCATGGGCCTCCGTCTGCCGTACGACGTCGAGAAAGTGGCGATTTCGGCGATGCCCGACGACGCAGTGGAGCCAGGCGACGTCGGCAGACGGGTAATCGCACACGGTCAGATCGGCAGGATCCGAGAATGTGTACGTGCTGACGACGCCAAACCGCTGACTGGCCGGGATCTGGGCCCTGCCGATCGCTTTATAGGTGCTGATCCTCGCGAAGCTGCGCGCCTGATCGAGTAAGGAAGTCAGGTAAAAGCCCTGTCCGAAATCCTTATATTTGGCGCGCTTGGACAGATCGGGCGCAGGAACTGCGCATAAACTGCCATGGTACAGGCGCATGCCGTTCTTCAACTCAGGCATAAGCACACCCCTTTGCCTTCAGGTAGGGGACGATGTCCTCCCACACCGCTTCGTCGCCTTCTGTGTGGAAGATGCCGAAGCAGTCCCGTATATACTCAAACACCTGATACCGCTCGAAAAGCCGGGCGACCTCGCCAATGGAAAGACGCCACTTCTCCGTCGCCATCCGGGCAATCCTCACCTGCATGTGGGTGATCTGGTTTCGTTCTGACATGGGGCCCTCCTATCGTTCATCCTTTTTCTGCTCCCGGCGATTCACAAAATGAATTGTAGCATGAAAATTCGCCAAATTCCACAACAAAATAAGCGCTCCACCCAAAGGCGAAGCGCCATCATTTCTGTCTGCCTTATGCCTTGATCTCCGTCCAGCTGGTGAGGATGAATCCGATGTTGTCCTTGCTGTACACCGTGACGTGATCCACAAGACTGCCCTAAGGAACCGCTGATTAATTCAGCGGCATGTCTGGCAAATGTCTTTTCCGTGCTGATTTTGCCTCATTCCGGTCGTCGTAGCGCTGCTACGCCTCCCTTCATACGGCTTCATCAGCCCGAAAAATCCATCTGCCATCCAACCACTTCATTAAATCAGCGTTTCCCTCGTATTATAGAGTCGTAGCATATAGCTCTTGAGCAAGAGCTGTGCTACAC